>CAMYVQ010000043.1 GCA_947302435.1 uncultured Prevotella sp.
TAGCCCTCCACCATGAACACACGGTCTTCCTTCACGATGGCGCGCTTGGCTTGGTAGATGCCGTAGAGTTCGCGCTCCTTGTGGTAGATGTCCGATTCGGGCGAGTTGACGTATTTCTGCGCTACGCCTTTCGTGCGCGAGTCGAGCACACGCCCTCCGAAGGCCACCACCTTTCCGCTGATGTTGAACCAGGGGAAGATGGCGCGTCCGCTGTAGCGGTCGTAGACGCCGCGCTCATTTTCTATGCACAGGCCGGTCTTTACCAGGAACTCTTTCTTGTAGCCCTTGGCCGTGGCCGCCGAATAGAGAGAGTCGCGTTTGGAGAGCGCGAAGCCCAACTGGAATTTCTGGATGATGTCGTCGCGAATGCCTCGGCTGCGGAAATACTGCAGGCCGATGGCCTTGCCGTCTTCGTCGTTCAGCAGCGTGTGGTGGAAGTAGTCCTTCGCCCACTCGTTGACTACGAACATCGATTCGCGCTCGCTCTGTTCCTGTCGCTCCTCGTCGGTCAGCTCTTTCTCCACAATCTCAATGTGGTACTTGTTGGCTAACCAGCGCAGGGCTTCGGGATAGCTGATCTGTTCGTGCTCCATCAGGAAGCCCGCAGGCGTGCCGCCCTTTCCGCAGACGAAGCAGTGGCAGATGTTCTTGGCAGGGCTGACCATGAACGACGGGTTCCTGTCGTCATGGAAGGGGCAGAGGCCTTTGTAGTTCACGCCACTCTTGCGGAGTGTCACAAACTCGCCCACCACGTCCACGATACGGGCCGCATCGATAATCTTGTCAACGGTTGCTCTGTCAATCATTCCGAACTCCCTCTATTCATGGTTTCAGCAGTTTCTGGTATTCCTCCGGATTGTTCAGCAGCTCGATGGCCTTGCGCAGCTGCCGGTCTGTGGACAGTCCGGCACGCAGGAATCCCGACTGATAGTGATAGGCCGAGATAATGTCGAGTTCCAGCATCTGGACGATGGTCTCGCGATGCTTGTCAAGGTCGTTGGCCACATTGTGGCGCAATTTCTCCGACAGGGCATCGAAGGCCTCGCGTGCATCGTCATAGTAGCCTTCCATCTTCGCCGTCTTCACCAGTTCGTCGAACTGCTTACGGCTGACAGGGTCGTAGGTGAAGCCACTGTCGATGACGCGCTGGCGGAATGCCTGATAGTCCTGTTCGGTGAGGTGGAACTGTGTGGGATCGTCGCCGATGGTGGGATGGGTGGCGATATAGTCCACGATATAGTCGAACATCACCTCCGTGGAGTCGAGTCCGCCTACTGACAGGTAGTAGGCGATGTTGGGCAGCGAGTCGGCCTTCACCTCCACATCGGGCTTGATGCCGCCGCCGTCTCTCACTTCACGGCCAGCACGGGTATGGAACACTTGGGTCAACGAATCTGGCACACGGTCGCCATACAGGCTGCCGGCTCTCCTCTCTCCACTCTCTTCTCTCCTCTTCTTATAGTTGATGGCCTGGATGCAGCGGCCACTGGGAATGTAGTATTTCGAGGTGGTAATCTTCACGTTCGTGTTATAGGGCATGTCGAGCGGCACCTGCACCAGTCCCTTGCCGTAGGTGCGCGTGCCCACAATGACGGCACGATCCAGGTCTTGCAGTGCGCCGGCGGTGATCTCACTGGCCGAGGCCGTCTCGCCGTTTACCAGCACCACTACGGGCATAAGGGTGTCGATGGGTTCCAGACGGGTCTTGTATGTGCGGTTGGCTTGGTAGACTTTGCCACGGTTTTCCACTACCTTCTGCTCTTTTGGCACCCAGAGGCTCACAATGTCGACGGCCTCCATCTCTGAGCCGCCGCCATTGCCGCGCAGGTCGAACACCAACGACGCGGCTCCCTTCTGCTTCAGCTCGATGAGGGCACGCCGCACGTCGCGCGAACAGCCTTCCGTAAACTGGTTCAGGTTGATATACCCTATCTTGGTTCCGTTTGCAGCAGTTGCATCGCTGCCTTCCAGAATCCCATAATACGGCAGTTCGGGCAGCTTGATGTTTCGGCGCGTGATCTTGAACTTCATCTCCTTGCCCTTCGCTTTCCTGCCCTTGGTCTGTTGTCCGGGGTCCGGGCGCAGCACCTTCAGTACGAAGCTCGTGCCGGCATCGCCGCGCAGATGCGACGACACGTAGCTCACCGTCTTATCGGTCATCAGCGAATCGTCTATCGACAGGATGATGTCGCCCTTCTTCAGTCCGGCCTCGGCAGCTGGCATGCCCTCGTAAGGCTCGTCGATGACGATGCGCTTCCATCCGCTGTGATACTTGATGATGGCACCGATGCCGGCATACTTGCCCGTGATCATCTGCTTCAGGTTCTTCGTCTCGCTCTCGGGATAGTACTCGGTATAGGGATCCAAGGAGCGCACCATGCCGTTGATGGCAGCCGTGATGGTGTGTTCGGGATTGAGCGTATCGACATAGAAAAGATCCAGGTTGCGGTACACCGTGTTGAAGATGTCAAGGTTCTTGCCCACCTCTAAATTGTGGTTCTTGGCATCCTGTGCCGGAAGGGTCGTGGAGAGCATGGCCAACAGCCACGCAATGAGTATTTTTTTCATACGTGATGAATGATAATTGCAATTATCTTGCAAAATTACATGTTTACAATGTAATATCGGCTGTTTGCAGTCGAAAAAAATGCAAAAAGACGTTTTCTGAATATTTTTTTGTATTTTTGCGGCATGAAAAGATTGCTGACCACCTGTTGTGCCTTCGCAGCCTGCTGTCTGCTTCTGGCACAGACCGCGACACCAGTCGGGAAAGAAGACACGTTAGTGTTCACCGTCGTCAAGGAGAACCCCATCACTCCCGTGAAGAACCAGAGCCGTAGCGGCACCTGCTGGGCCTATGCCACACTGGGCTTCTTTGAGAGTGAGATCCTTCGCCTCACGGGGCGCACCTACGACCTCAGTGAGATGTTCGTGGCCAACAAGAACTACATGGATCAGGCCGTCTACTACGTCCGCATGCATGGCCACGCCCTGTTCTCCGAGGGTGGTTCGGCTGACGATGTGCTGGCCGTGCTGCGCACCTACGGTGTGTGTCCCGAAGAGGCCATGGCCGCCCCCGGCAGTATGACGGGCGACTCGCTGGCCAATTTCACCGAGTTCTTCGACCAGCTCACGCCCTACGTCACCTCGGTGGTGAAGGGCGAGAAGCACAAGGAACTCTCCACCCAATGGGCGGCAGGCTGTCAGAGCATCCTCGATGCCTACCTCGGCGTGTGTCCCGAACGGTTCGTCTACGACGGACAGACCTACACGCCACAGTCGTTTGCCCAGTCGTTAGGTCTCCAGTGGGACGACTATGTCAGCCTCACCAGCTACACCCATCATCCCTTCTACACCTCCTTTGTCGTCGAAGTACCCTACAAATGGCGCGGCCAGCCCTGCCACAACGTCCCCATAGACAGTCTCATGCGTGCCATCGACACCGCCATCGACCACGGCTACAACGTCTGCTGGGGCGGCGATGTCAGCGGCAACGGCTTCAACCGTCAGGGCATTGCCCAAGAAGACAGCCTCCCCACCCAGCAACTGCGCCAGCAACGTTTCGACAGCTGGAAGTCCACCTACGACCACGTGATGCTGATCTACGGCAAGGCCCGCGACCAGTTTGGCCGCGACTATTACATGGTAAAGAACTCATGGGGTGAGGCAGGTCCCTACAAAGGCATTTGGTATATGCGCAAAAACTACATGGCCCTGAACACCGTTTACATCTTCCTGAACCGCCATTCATTTCAGGGCATATAATGGCTCATGCTGAATGGTTTTACAAAGTCGTCGACTTTGTGTCACAAACTCGTCGACTTTGTAAGACAAACTCGACGACTTTGTAAAACGATTAATTTTTCATTAAAAGTCAGGATGATTTTGGATTGTGAATCTATGCTATTTTGCCAGTGAGCAGTTCATGCCGAAGCAGTTCATAGTTGTAGCCGGCACTTTGGAAATATAGTCCTGTTTCCAAATCCAGAATTTTCTCATAGAGTTGCGAACCATAGACTGCATCCATTGCGTCGGAAATAGAATAGTTGAATTCCTCCATTACCTTCAACACAAGATTCTTAGTTAATGTGTCAATTAGGAATTTTGTCTCTGCACTCATACTCTTTTCAATTTAGAGACAGCTTTCTCCGTCCCGACTACAAATCGATTCCGTCGATGGGTACATTAGAGCCATGATACAGTGTAATCATATCAAAGCCCCTCCGTTGCGATGGCAAATAATAGAAAGGTCTGTTACTGCATCCTTGATGGAAAGCAGATGCTCTGCTTCGTAGCATTCATCCAAAAATGCAATACCTTTGAATCGCCGCAAGTAAGAATAGGCCTGTTTCATATTCAGACCAAAATGTGAAGCAAAAGCACTTACGCAATAAATCATATACGTCACCCTATTTTGAATCTCTTTGTTCATGGGCATCTATAGTTTGTGATTCGCCTACAAATGTACTATAAAAAA
Organism: uncultured Prevotella sp.; assembly: GCA_947302435.1. Classification (GTDB taxonomy): domain Bacteria; phylum Bacteroidota; class Bacteroidia; order Bacteroidales; family Bacteroidaceae; genus Prevotella. The sequence goes on from CAMYVQ010000043.1 coordinate 4,478, forward strand.
GCCAAACACACAACTTTTTCTACCGTTTTCTACAAACAGTGTCCGCAAACCCGACGGATTTTCGGGTTGCGGACACTGTACGTTATAGGATGGAATGGACTGATTAGTCCTCATCTTCCTACTCGGGATCGTGGGAATCAATGTCGATAACGTTGTAAAATGACTTCATTTCGAACGATGAGAAATGATCCTGTTAAATATTCTTCTGAAGTTTCTGTGGACTCATCCTCATATCCCACAAGGCTGCAATGCATAAGGTATTGCCTCGAACGTAATATATCAGTTTATGGTATCTGCCTACAATAGTTGCCTTATATGGGTTGTAGTGTCCTTTTAATAAGGGTTCGGGGAAACCTATTCCTGGATATTTTCGCAGCATCTTGACTTTTTCATCTATCTCATGTGCAAGATTAGTAGTTGCTTGCCGACCATAATGCTCAAGGTAATAGTCAATGGTACTACTGATATGCTGAATAGCTTTTTTGTTGTACTTAACCAGCATAACATCCTATTTTATCCCATACCATTTGCATGACCTCACGATGCGAGAACGTTTCTCCACGTTCAAACTCACGTTCACCCTCTTCAATGTCAGACAGAGCCTCTTCCAATGTCTGAGGCACACCTGCAGTAATGGCAACCCTGTCTTGCTGAAGCGAAGAAGTATTTGAAGAGGTTGCAGCGATTGCTTCCGCAGCCGTCATCATCTGGTCGTCTTCAAGTATAGGATATGTTTCTTTCATCATAGTTTTACAGTTCTATTCTCCATGCAAAGGTAAACAAAAAAGCCGAAAGTGCAAACTTTCAACTTTCTTTTTCTACGTACAGTGTCCGCAAACCCGACGGATTTTCGGGTTGCGGACACTGTACGTTATAGGATGGAATGGACTGATTAGTCCTCGTCTTCCCAGTCACAATCACGGGACTCAATATCGTCGCTGCCGTTATAGCTGTTACCAAACATGATGGACTCGGCAATCATCCGCTGCAGCTCTACCTCAACGATCTGGGTTTCAGGTGTCAGATATATCTTTTTCATAACTTTTTCCTTTCGTATTCAATGGTTTTACTTTAAAATCATCTTTTTGCCGTTCTGAATATACAGGCCCTTCATCAGCTGCCCATTGGTCACCCGACGACCCTGCAGGTCGAAAACAGCACTGTTCGTTGTGCATGGCTCGCTGTTCATTGAGCGTATGCCTGTCATTTCGTCCTCGAAAACAATTCTGAGCGAACGGGCACCAGCGATGCCTGTTGCATCCAAATAGGCTTTGCCTCCAGGAATCGTTGCTGCGTTTTCTGATAAATTCTGGAACTCGGGAGTACCGTTGTTGTTCACAAGGACGTATTTGCTGTCAGAGGTAGCAACAGTCTCTTCCAATGTCGGAACACCTTGCATTAGGTTGCCGTCAAGGTCGGAGCCGGAATCTGCTACGGGAATAGCATACGTCTGACCAGCTGTTCCTTTCAGAATCAAGCCTGTGCCTGCGCTGACTGCCGTTGTGGCAGGTGTCAGGCTGACATAGTCTGCCTTCACGCCAGAAGCAGTAGCATAATAAGCCGTCAGACCGCTGGGCAGGTTGCTCAAGTCAAGAGGCCATGCACTGGAGAAAGTGGTGTAGCCTGTGGAGCCAATCTTCACGTAGGCATTGGTTACAGGAACAGTTGTAATCGTCACTTTGGGGGGATAGCTTATTCGGCCACTTCCTTTTTCATACTGATACATTCCAATTCCTCCTGTGTAGGTACTGGAACAATACCAACTCACAGTATTGGAAGTACCCTTTTTAATTTGCTTGAATCCGATTAACAGATTCCCAGAAGTATAGTTGAAAGGGGTGTTAAAATTAATAATCATTTTTCCGTCAACGACTGAAAGTGTTCCTTCATTGAAAACATTCGTTCCCCAGTTTTCTAATGCATAGCCAGATGTTGGAAAAGCACTGCTGTTTGTGTTTTTCACATATACCTCAAATGTTGCTGTTCCCCAAGTTACTGAGGACTGACTAGCGTAATAAGTAAGTTTGGTAATCTGATGATTCTGTAATTCCTCCAAACTGGAAGAAGGAATGATTACCTGTGTGTAAGTTAAATAAGCGGCTTGCCCCCCATAGACAGCTCCCATTCCATTTGTTGAAGTGCCCTCATTTATAGTTAATTCAACCTCATTAGATGGTCTGAAAGAAATTTTCTCTGTCCATTCGCTATAATTTCCATTTCCATAATCAGCACGGATAGCAGCATAGTAGGTAGTACCTTCTGTCAACCCAGTGAGGATATATTTGCCATCTGACAAATCACTTGTTGTGATGTCAAGGGTAGTGCCGTCAGTTCCAGGTGTGAAGTCCGAACTTGTAGAATAGGCAAATTGCCAATCAGTCTCACTGTTTCCTGCGACCCAACTAAAGGTTGCAGAGGTCTCTGTAAATGAATTTAATGTAAAATCAGTAGGAGTTTTGTAGGGATCATTGACGGAAATTTCAAATCCGTCAAGGTAAAGATAAGCATACGATGCGGTGTTAGTGTATTTTATGGCAATATATTTTGTTCCAGCCGGGAATATGTGATTGTATGTCTCCCAAGTCGTTGATTTATAAGATTTTTCATCTCCCCATGTGAAACTATCAATATTGGTTGTAGAATATCCCACACAGAAGGTTTGCGTAGGATTTGAATTAGAAGAGGACCTGTAATGAAATGTAACTTCTATTCCTGATGGTGATGATGTAAACTCTGGAGATATGAGACATTGTGCAGAATAATCACTATTGGGATAGAACCGAAATGCGTTACTACCGGCATATCCTTCACTGCTCAGTACATAAGGTGAGGTTCCAGTATACGATGTGCTGTAAGATGAATTATAGCAGTTCACCAGTGTCCATCCTTCAGTAGAAAGTCCTGAATTTGAGCTTGTGATATCTTCAAAACCATATTCATACGGCAACGTCTTGGCATCATCTGCCCACGCAGAATTCCCTCCCCCAAGTATGAGGGCAGCAAACAAGGCAATCTTCATGAAGAGAGCCTTACGGTAAAAAAGTAAAGTTTTTTTCATTTTATAAAAAGATTTTGTTGTTTATCTGTTGATGTTATTTTATTTGTCGTTGTAATGGCCGCAGGTCTATTTATTGTCATTGAACATCTGAACTTCGTCTTCAAAAGCCTGTACAATAGATTCAACTTGTGGATGGGAACGTTGTACTATGAGGGCTATATACTCCTCTATAGATTCACCATTGGAACCAATACCTTTCACATCGGCTGTTTTGAGGACATATTTTTGCTGCTGTTCATAACCATTGAACCAACGTAGAAATAGTCGTGCTCGCTGAGCTTGCTGTCCCTTGTCTGTGCTACACATATACAATAGCACATCAGTGTTTTGTCGGAAGAATTCCTCAATAATACAAATGACAGTTTGCGCAATCTTTGTATCCCCTGGTGACTTTATATGCTCAGGATTTGTAAGGTTAAACCAATACGCCGTACAAAACGGATTACTATCAAGTTCAAAGTCTACAGCATAAAGAATCTCATGGTCGGTTTTAAACAGATATTTACCTGTTTGACCAACGAATACCAGATATTCCGCATGGGAATTTATCATTTCAAGATTTAGCGCATTCATTTTAAACATTAAATTCAAAATAGTGCGATTCCTTAGCTCGTCGAGTCTCCTCCATCATCGCCTTGAGTTCCAATTCTGTTTGTTCTTCCCAGGCTTGCTTGCGTTCCCTCGCACGTTGTAGCCATGCGATTACCTCTTCCCGAGTACGTTGTCTATAAGTAGCTATAGCCATATTATAAAGATTTTGTTGTTTATCTGTTGATGTTATTTTATTTGAGGTTTATCCCTCGCTCTTTCTCACAAATCAGTTTTTATCACGGTTAGGTGTTTCTGTGGCAAAAATACAAAAAAATACGAATAACAAGACAATTCAACATAAAAAAAATGCGGAAAACCAGCTAATTTATTGATTTTCCGCATTTTGAACGCCTAAAAAGCTATCTTACGATGACTTTTTTGCCGTTGATGATGTTCAGACCCTTCTTTGCCTGCTGCAGCCGCTGGCCGGAAAGGTTGTAGATGGCAGTCTTGGCCGACGAGCGGTCGGCACTGACGGTGGAAATGCCCTGAGTCTGCCAGAACTCGGTCAGGTCGACCCATGTGATGTCGGAACGATGCTCCACGTCGTTGCCGCGATAGATGGACTGCAGACCGAGGGCCGTCCACGACTGAAGTTCGCTGATGCCTAACTTCTCGAAGTAGATGAAGTGGAGACCGATGTCGAGCTTGTCGGTGAAGCCAAAGGGAATCTCGGTCATGTCGTTTTCCAGCATGTAGTACTTGTTCTTGGGGAAGGTGACGGGGAGTTCCTGTCCGTCCTTCTTGTAGTAGAACATGTAGCTGAGCTTGTCGGTAGCCAACGGGACGTCTTCGGTGTCGACGAGTGGGATGAAGATGCTGGCGTAATACCATGTAGTGCTGCCGTAGGGAGACGGCTCAGCATGGAAGGTGAACTGGGGATTGGCCGGTGTGGCCTCTTTCTCGGCTACCTTCTTGATGGCGATGTCCTTGAGCCAGTAATAGGCCTCGAGTGTCTTCTTGTTGCGGTTGACCACCATGGTCTGTGTAGAGGTAATCGACCCGTCCTCGGGATGATAGGTGAACACAAGATCCTCTAATTTGTTCATCCTACTAACGGCGGCCAGATAGTAGTCATAGTTCTCACCATAGAGGACGACCGTGCCGGCATACTGTCCGAAAGACAGCACATAGTTGCCCTGCGCATTCTTGGTGGCCTTGGCCCAGCTTTCGGGAACATTCTCCACCAGTCCCTGAATATAAAGGTCGTCGCCGTCGAAGCCCACCGAAACAGGAATCTGGTACGGTTCGCTCGTGAGGTGGAACTGCCCCGTCTCGTCGGGTTCGTTCACCACGTAGGTAGCCATTAGCATATAGTCGGTGGTCTCAAGGTTCTCAGGCACTTCGACAGGCTGCGGGCGCACTACGGCACCGGGAGTGAACACAGCTGATTTCACGTATGCATAGAGACTGCCGTCATTGGGCAGGCTGGTTTCGCCGATGAACACATTGCCGGTGAAAGTGAAGCTGCGTGCCTGGGCATCGTAGACCAATCCGAAGGTGGCTGAGGGCACCACATCGTTTCCGTCAAGTGTAAAGCAGCTGAGGTACTCGTCGCCATACTGGTCGGCTCCCAGATACTGGGCCGAAGCGAAGATGGCCTGGTTGCCGGAGATGGTGCCTTTCACGTAGGAAGAGGGGAAATAGTAGGCAAGACCCGCCACATAGACATCGTTGCCGTCGAAGGCCACCTTGGTGGTGAACTCTTTTGTGTTGTCCTGATAGCCGTTCTGTCCTGCAATGGCGTAGGTGATGTTGAGGGTGTAGTCCTCGGCCACCACTCCTTCAGGCAGTGTGACGAGGTCGGCGGCCAGTGCCAACAGGGTGAACACAAGAGCCGCTGTGAATGTAAGGATTCTTTTCATGTTCGTATTCTTTTTTGTCGTTTATTTTCTTTTCAGTTTAAACCATTTGGAGTCGTCCTTCTCGCTGGTCAGGATGACCTCGGTGGGATCCTCGTCGCTGTCAAAGGAGAGCAGGTAGGGACTGTTCTGTCCCACGAAGTCGACGAAGGGCTGCCACTGGGGGTGTTGGCCATAGCCGGTAGCACCTTCAAGGAGCCTGATGCTGATGAGTGGCCGCTCGGTATCGGCAGACTGCATGTCGATGGCATAGCCGAAGTAGTTGTTGCCCAGGAATTTGTAGTTGAATCCTAAGACCATGCGGTGGGAGTCCTCGGAGGCCTTCAGAAGGTTGTAGCCTAAGTAAATCTCGTTGACGAAGATGCCGCCATTGTTCTTGTTGGCATTGTTGAACTCGTCGGCGCAGGTGTTGATGATGTCGCGCAACTCGTCGCAGACATCCTGTGCGCGTTTGGTGTTGTTGTAGTTGAAATACCACTGCTTGCTGGTTGCCGTGAAATACTCCGCTTGTGTGGGAGCCGGAATCCTGATATGTCCGTCGGCAGACACCAGTTCCTGCGTTTCGTCATCGTAGTCCATTTCGAGTGTCTGTCGGCCATTAAAGTCGATGGAACAGTAGAAGCGGATGCCCTTCGAGGTGTAGGTGTACGGCACATCGAAGGTGCTGGTTCCCTCAAAGTACTTGAAATGGTTCTCCATGAGGCTGATGCCGCTTGTCTGGCCGTCGGCGATGATGCGCTTGCGAGGCTGTTCGCCCAGCATGTTTCGCATAGCAACGACATGGTCGATATAGTCCTTCGGGGTCTCACTGAGCGGATAGAGGCGCATGAGGCTGCCGTGCTTCTTGCCGCGCAGAACCACCGAGTCCTTGCAGGCGGAGAGGAACGTGAACTCGTAGTCGCTGGCATAGCCGTCAAGGTCGATGCTGAACGGCTGCGACCAGTAGTGGATAAGGCCGTTGAAGGTGTCGAAAGAGAGCGTGACACTGTTCTCGCTCTTGATGGTGTAGCCCGATGTCGACTCCTCGCCGGCAGCGTATTTGTAGGAAGATTTGCTGTCGAAAGAAATCTTGCCGTCGCCATCGATGGTCTTCTTGAAGTCGATGACCCGTTCACAGGAAAGGGTTACATCGCCATCCTTGAACAGAGCGGTGTAGGCCAGACCGCCCAACGAACTCTCGCCGGGATAGAAGTCCATCGCCCAGCCATCGGTGTTGGACTCAAGCACAGCCGTGTAATCGGCCACTAACTTCTGCAGGCGGATGGCTGCCGGCTCGTCAAAGACGTTGTCGGTCTCGGGACGACAGGAGGTGAAGAGCGTGGAATGTAGGGCGAAGAGTGCTGCGCCGAGCACGGTCTTCATCATCATGTTCACACCTCTTCCCGATAATGTATTGTTACATTGAATCATATTCTATCATGTTGTTAAGCCACCTTGCTGCGGTAGCAAATTCTTCATTCTTCATCCAAGTTTTTCAGGTCAACCTGTCCTGAAGTGATGTCGTTGACACGGCGCTGAAGGATGTCGCGCATCTGGTCGATGTCGATATTCCATGCAGACCTCATATAGGAGCGCACGATGTCGAGTTTCTGACCGATGACGGCCGCCCCTTCGTATCCGGCAATAGTCATTTTCTGGCTCCAGGTCTCAGGTGTGTAGAGCAGGTAGAATGACAGGGTCTCGGCAAAGTCCTCGTTGTACTCGCTCATGGCGTAGGTATTGATAAAGCCGGACTTCAGGGCATCGGTCTCACCCTTGGAAACCCATTCGCCCGTGACATACTTACCGTCGGAGATGGTTCGGAAGGCCACGTCGTAGTCCTTGTTGTGAGTGAGGATATGGACGAACTCATGATGGATGATCTGGAAATAGTTTCTCAAGTCATCGGCATCAGAGGGCCTGAAATTGTTGACACCGTAGAGTGTCACCTTCAGGCCGTCTTCGGCTGTTCCGAGCTTGTAGGAACCTTTGACATTGGCCACGCACCCCACCAGCTGAATGAGCTTGGGCACATATCGGCGTGTGAAGTCAAGTCCGGCAATCTCCTCGTATGCCTTCAGCCATCCGTGGAGCAGCACATGGGCCGTCTCAATGGCCTTGTCCCTGTCGGCAGGTACAAGATTATAGGTGAAGTCGGTCTCCATGTCCTCGAACCGATACTTGAACTCAATGTTATACTGGTCGACAAAGTTCTTGTTGAGCCATCTGTCAAAGGCAGTGGTATCGCGTCGTTTGGCAATGTCGTTCTCGAAGATGCTGGTGCTGTCGAGTTGATCCTCGGTGCAGGAAGTGAAGAGTGAAGAGTGAAGAGTGAAGAATACTATGCAGCATAGCCCCTTCATCATCACCTTCAGGCTTCTTTTCCCTTTATTCAATATTATATCACTCATAATCGAATCTTTAACAAATCTACCTATTGCGGTAGCAAATTCTTCACTCTTCACTTTTCACTCTTCACTTACCTCGGGTTCGCTGCAATGCCAGCATTGATGACCTGCGAGGGCAGTTGGATGGCGCGGCGAGGGTCGGTCTTCGGCATGGTGTCGTAGATGGTGACGTTGCCGTCCTTGATATTGCGGCGATAGATTTCTATGCCGTAACGCTTGACATCCTGCCAGCGCTGTCCTTCGTGAAGGGTGGTGACACGACGGGCGTGGAGGATGGCATGGATGAGATTCTCCTGCTCGCCAGGGGCAATGGTAAAGTCGGGATCAAGCCGCTTCTTGGGCGTAGGCTCTGTCGGCGTGTAGTATTTCATGCCTTTTGAGGTCATGCCCTCGGGGGTGGTGATGCCAATATCGGCAGCCGTTCCGTATGTGTCTTCCAAAAGGGTGGCATCGACGGTTCCTGTTCCCGTGGTGAACGCGCGGAACCATGAGGTCAGGTCCTGATAGGCTTTGGCATAGTCGCCCTTCAGTGCGTAAGCCTCTGCGCGGTCGAGCACCAAGAAGTCGGTGGTGAAAATAGGCATCATCATGCGTGGGTTGCCCGTATTCTTGACAATATCGGTGATCTGCATGAACAGGGGCAGTTTGTACATGAATACTTTCGGATTGGATCCCTCCGTGTAGACATCGAAATGGAAATTGCTGTTGTTGCCCCAGAAGCCACGCGACTTGACACTTTCCTTCGAGGCGATGAGGTCGTTGTGTGTGTACTTCAGACCGTAGGGCGTTGCACCAAAGACATAATACCAATATGACTTGGTGCTCAACAGCAGCAGGTTGGCCTTGTCGTCGGCATCCACGTAAGCCATGCCGCGCTTGCCGTCGTTGATGGTAATCTTGCCTAACGACTCCCAGTCGCGCAACTCGCTGTCGGCCACATCGCCCAACACGCGGGTGGCATACTGGATGCACTTGTCGAGGTTCGACAGGTCGTCGTGCATATAATAAAGGTAGAAGCGGGCAGCAAAGGCGCAGGCGGCCTTGGTGTTGAAGTGGTACTTCTTGACCGAGTGCAGGTTGTCGTCGATCAGTGGCAGACCTGCCTCAATGTCGTCGGCAATATGCCGATAAAGCTCGGCCATGGTGCCACGGGGATAGATGGGCGAAACTTCGCTCTCTGCTTTCGTGATATAAGGCAACCCCATGTCCTGATTGCAACTCTTGGCACTGTAGGGCAGACAGAAGATGTTGCTCAGCTTGAAATGGCAGAAAGCCCGGCAAAGCAGTGCCTCGCCCAACTGGCCTTTGAGCCGTTCGGGATTGTCCATCTTGTTGATGGCGGCGATAATGCTATTGCATGCGGTGATGGCCTTGTAGCAGTGATCCCACAGCACGTATGGCGTGTCCTGGGTGATGGCTGTGATTTCCTGCCATGTGGCAGCCTGTTCCTGAAAAGGCGACTGCGGCATCGCCGTCCAGCCACTGCCCTCATTGCGGTCGGTGTTGTCACTGTAAAGCTCTGCCAGCATATAGTCTGAAGTCTCTGGATAGCAGCTGATCAGCAAATCGGTGATCTTGTCATCAGAGTCCAAGGCTGCGCGGTTGTCGGGCAGCACATCGAGATAGTCGTCGCAGGCTGCAAGCAGCATGATGAATAATGCATAATTCATCATGCATAATGTGCTGCGCCATGCGCGTTTAACCTTATTATAATAAATTATTTTCATTGTCCTCTAATTATGCATTATGAATTATATTCCCAGTCTCAGTGTCATGGTGTACTGCTTAGGCACGGGAGCCGAGACACCTCCTGACTGGAAGAATTCAGGATCCTGTCCGTTCAGTTTCTTGTCGGAGTAGATAAGGAACAGGTTGGTGGCCTGCACCTTCAGCGACAGGTCGCTGATCTTCAGCGGCTTCAGCCATTTCTTGGGGAAGTCGTAGGAGAGCGACAGCTCTTTCATGCGGATGAAGTCACCCTTGGCCACACGGGCCGTAGAGTAATTGTAGGCATTGTAGAGGGTGCTGACATTATTATAGTCGGAAACCTGACGCTTGGTGAGGATGACAGGCACGTCGGTCTTCGCCTCGTCGCCGGGCACTATCCAGCGATTGATAAATTCGCGTGGCAGGGCATCAAGGTCGGAATAACTGCTGCTAAAGACAGGATTCAGACGGACGACATTGCCAAAGGCGTAGGTGATGAAGACGTTCAGGCGGAATCCCTTGTAACGCAGGATGTTGCCGAGAGAACCTGTGACGGTGGGATCGCTGGGACCTTCATAGACAAGGTTTTCTGACACCTGCGACTGGAAGTCGATGCTCTCGCCGTCGCTGACCACCTGACCATGCTGGTTCCTGATAAGGGGCAGTCCATAACTGTTGAGTCCTTCAAACTTGAAAGAGAAGAGCGAACGGGCGGGGTAGCCTTCCAAAGCGAAACCGTGTCCTGTGACCAGACTGGCGATATTGGCATCGGCAGCCAATGTCGTAATGCGCGTGCTGACATGGGAATAGATGAAGTTCGTTTCCCATGAGAAATTCTTTTTCACAATGTTCTTGGTCGAGATCGACAGTTCTTCGCCATGAGAGCGCATGGTGGCAACATTTGCCATCTTGGAGATGGCACCACTGATGCCCGAGGTAAAGACTTGGCCGATCAGGTCGTAGTTGTTACGGCGATACCAGTCGAATGCCACATTGATACGGTTGTCGAGGAATCCCATGTCGATACCGATGTTCAGCTCATGCTTCTTCTCGTAGGTCAGACTTTCGTTGGCCGGTGTCTCTATCCTCATGCCGCTCTCCTGGATATTGGTGAAGGGGCGGTAGGGCTTGTAGTTGCGAAGCACAACAGTGGCGTTGCTGACAGAAGAGGGGCCTGGGTCGGCAGTCAGCGAATAGCTGGCCTTGAGCGACAAATGGGAGAGGGTTGGCTGCAACGACTCGAAGAACTTCTCCTCGTGGGCGTTCCAGGCTGCCGAGACATTCCATGTGGGCAGCCAGCGGGCCTGACGGCTGGGGCCTAAGCGGTTGGTGCCCTCATAGCGATAAGTGCCATTGAGAATGTAGCGACCCTGATAGGAATAGGTGCCGTTGGCGAAGAAAGCTGCCGAACGGTTACGGTATTTGTTGAGTGAGTAATAGTCGGATCCGTCCTCAATGCTCTTCTTGAAGAAGTCGAGGATATAGAAAGGCAGTTCGCCCTTGTCGTACTGCATGCCCCAACCGTTCATGTAGTTGCGCTGACGGTTGATGGAATTGACTTCAGTACCGCCAAAGAGGTTGACAATGTGCGTGTCGTTGAACACATGGTTCCAGTTGCCTGTGAAACGGAAGTCGACACTGCGCATCTTGTTGTCGGTCTTGAGATACATGCCACCGCTGGGCAGTATGCTATATTTCAGGGAGTTGGGCTTCTCTTTGTCCAAATAGAGCCATGGGTTGGCCTCGCGGACAACGGCATCGGGCATGGCACGGTAAGCCTCTGCCTGGTTGGAGTGCTCTTTGATGCTGTGTTCCTGCGTTGCCGTGGAATACTGTATGGCTCCCAAGGCACTGAGTTCCAATTCGCGCAGCGGCTTCCACTTCAGTTCTGCCTGAAACTTCAAATCGATTTTCTCAATGTCGATATAATTATTGTCCAGCTCATCGAAGATGTTGAAGTCCGTGTAGTTACGGGTGTACCGCTCGTTGGGGTCAAGTGTACGCGAAGAGTTCAGGGCATAGCTGTAGGGGTTGATGTCGAAGTCGCGCTTCACCTCACCGTGAACCACGTCGGTTGATTGGTTGAGCGTTCCGGGAGCTTTCTGCTTGCGGTAGGAACCCATGGATATGAGGTTGAGCGAAAGATGGTCGGTCATCTTTATACTGCTGTTCATGTTGGCAGTATAGCGTTCCACCTCGCTCTGCTTGTACCATCCCGGATCAAACATGGCACTGAGAGAACCATAGAAATTCACTTTCTCGGTGCCTGCCGTGATACCTAATGAATGACTGTGCTGGATTGCATTGGAGAATAGCTCGTCGAACCAGTCGGTGTTGCGGTATTCTGCCTCTCGCAGGTAGGCATTGCGGTCGTCATACGTGTTCTTGAGGGCAAAAGTTCCTGTAGCGGCATCATACTGATTGGCCAGTTGGTACATCTTTCCATAGACTCCACTCTTGTCGGCCCGATAGGTGTCGTTGAAATTGAGCCAGCCTTTTTCCACAAGCTCGCGATAGACACCCATCTGTTCCTGCGAGTTCATGATGTTGAAGTTGTTGTAGTCCGGCTTCAGGCGCATGGTATATTCGCCTGTATAGCTCACATGGCTTTTACCAGCCTTTCCCTTCTTCGTGGTGACGACAATCACGCCACTCATCGCGCGCGCACCATAAATAGAGGTGGCGGAGCCGTCTTTCAGAATATCGAACGACTCGATGTCGTCGGCGTTCAGTCCTGCAACGGCCGAGGAGATAAGTGTCTCGGCATCGCCACTCGACAAATCGTCGGCACTCACATCGCTCACGTCGTCGATAATCACGCCGTCGATAACCCATAGCGGCTTGCTGCTGCCATAGATGGAGGTGGCACCACGCACACGGATTTTCGGAGCCGTTCCAAATGTTCCACTGACATTCTGTACCGACACGCCAGCAGCACGGCCTTCGAGCGAACGGCTGATGTCGGCCAGACCGTCAATCTTCGTGTCTTCGGCTTTCAGCTTGGTGGTGGCACCAGTGAACAGGCGCTTGTCCAACTTCTGCATACCCGTCACCACAACTTCTTCAATCTGTTGCTGCTTGTCCGGCTGCAGGCGCACAGTCTTCATCTGTGCCAGTTTGTCCACCGCCAGCACCAATGACTCATAGCCTATATAGGAAATGGTCACAATGTCACCGTGAGCCTGGGCAGGCAGCATGAAGTGGCCGTCAACATCAGTGACGGTGCCTTGTCCACTCGTCCGAAGCTTCAGCGAAGCGCCAATCAGCGGCTCACCGTTCTCGTCGAGAACGGTGCCGCTGATCATATCGGGGCTCGGCTGGGCTGTCGCCAACAGCGCAAAGAAGAGTATCGTCAGTAAACATTTGATTCTTAGCATAGCAATCGTTGAAAAATAACTTGAGATGATGAGCCTCATGGAACCTGTGGGACCCATGGAACTCATAAGACTCATGGGTCTTACTTCACTACAACCTTTTTGCCGTTCTGGACGAACACACCCTTCATAGGCTGATCCACGCGGCGTCCCTGCAGGTCGTAGACAGCCTTGCTGACTGTCTGTTGGTTTGCATTGACACTCTCAATGCCAGTAAACTCGCTGGGGTTCCAGTCGTTGTTATTGTAATCGAACTTATAGCGGTCAGGGAAAAGGGGCTTCTCGTTCTCGTTATAATCCGTCTTTGTGGTTTTCACGAAGTGGGCATAGTATTTTTCCATTCCTGTAACGGTAATGGTAAACTCACGTTCACGGCTCACTTCGTTTCCGTTAGCATCGAGCCAGCAGTCGAACTTGTAATATGAAACGGGCGATTTGCGGTCGTCGCAGTCACCGTAAGCATAGAAAGTGACCTGGTCACCGGGCTTGTTAGCCAGATTGCTGCAATAGACCTTACCAAAGGCCTCTTCGTCCTCTGCACGATAAGCGGCAGCACCCTGGGTGAAGATGGCAATCACCTGGTCGGTAGGCCTTGTACACTCTTCCAGTGCTTCATCGGCCAGTTCCTGTGCCTCGGTAGAGCTTTGTCCATGGAAATCCGTATGGTCATAGAATGCTGTGAAGAAGTTGTTGTACCATACATGGATCTGCCTGTCTTCATCGGCGTCGTACCGACCGTTCATGTTCATGTCGCGAACCACACCAGCATAGAGCCAACCTTCGGCAGGCTGGGTCAGGATGAAAGCAGCACTGGGAGTGGCATTGCTCGAACGCTTGAACTCTGACATCGGGGCATACATGCTATCATCGAAATCATCAAGTCCAAAGTCGACATACACCTGTCCTGCATTGGCAGGGGTGGTGAGTGCTCTTACCCAGACGATATTAAAGTCGTCGGCAAAACTCTGTATTGACACAGCGCACAGCATGGTAGCTGCAGTGATGATTCTCTTGGTTGAAAAATACTTTTTCATAATTGATGGAATGTATTTGTTTATTGTTAATTCGTTTAATTCGTCAAATTCGATGTTTAGAAAGTTGGTGTAAAAGGTTATTTAAATATTACCTTCTTGCCATTCACAATGTAGAGTCCCTTTGTGGGCATCTCCACACGACGGCCCTGCAGGTCGTAGCAGTGGTTACGGCCAGAAGCCTCGTGTTGCTGTACGGCATGAACGACAGTAATGTCGCCAGTGAGATGATAGAGGCGGAAGTTGGCCACATACCACTCCTTGTAGTTCTCGGTGGGCTGACAGTACAGGATAATATAGTTGTCGTCTGCGTTACGTGTGAACTGGATGGCATGGTCATTCCAACCGGCACCGTATCTGCCGCCGGCGGCTGTGCCTTGTCCAGTCATTTCGCCCACTTTCGTCCTGTTCGTTACGCTTTGCTGGGTGTTCTTGCAGACATCAATGGTGAGGCCTGTAGAGCCCATCATCAACATGCTCATCACGTAGGTACCCTCTGGGATGCTGGGTGAAAGTGTCAGATACAGGGCTGAAACCTTGTCCTTACTTTCGCTGGGATAGGTGCTCTTCACACCGTATGTGGCCGTCTGTTTTACACCAGTCTTGGGGTCTTTCCATCCAGCGGCATCTGTACGTGCCCCCACGTTCGTGCCGGCCAGACTGATAATGCGGTCTGAATAGTCGGTATGCTCCACGCCCTCGCAGTAGAAGTTCGACACATAAAACTGTGTGCAGAGACTTTCTAACTGGCTGGCCATCTCCAGTGCCTCATTAGCTGTTGTGGCCTCGGTGTTGATTATTTTCTGAATCTGCTCGTACAGACTCATGAGCGCATAGGGATAGGCGGTCATCGTGTAGGCAGAGGCGTTCTGCTTGGCCTTTTCCAGTTTGGGATAGGCAACCGTTGCAATCAACAGATTGTTGACGGCTGTATTGATGGCTGTAATGTCAGTGCCGTCAATGGCATCGGCCAGGCTGGTACGCTCAGAGCCTGTGACCGAAGCAAACTTAGCATCGTTCAGGATGGCTGTAGCATCAGCCTTCACATCGGCCAGTTCGATGGCAAGCAGCGAAGCCTCGTCTTTAGCATAGAACAGGCGGAAGTCGTCGGCCTTGTATTTCTGTGAGCTACGCATGCCTATCTTCAGCTGGCCGGTAGCAGTCACGTGCTCAACCGTCGAGTGAGTGCGTAGGAACATATATTCCACGCCGCCAACCCGGTCGGTACGGGTGTTGTTGATGACCATGGTGGCATTGCCGTTGACTTTGGCATCGAGCAGATAGTAGCCAGCAGGCAGGTTTTCAATCATTTGGAAGAGCGTGTTGGAGCCGGCTGCGGTGTAGTCGTAGATGTAGGTGCCGTCGATGTAAGGCTTTGAATCCTCGTTGATGGGCTCCTGCACGTTGCCGTAGCCATCCCAGGGGCTGGCCTCGCCTGTTTCGAACGAAGCGTTATCCACGTATGCCGCCGTGATGTTCACGGTTTTTGTCGTGGCAGCAAGGGCGGTTTTCATGGCTGCAGCGAGTGTTGCCACCTGAAGATCAACATCAGCCTGCTGAGTGGGGTTGGCAATGAAATTCTTGGCCACGAGAATGGCAGCAGCCAGGTCGTTGTCGTCCAGCTCGGCGTTCAGTGACTCGGCTCTGGTCACTATTCTTTCCAGAGATGTCGTGATAATACTATTGTCATACATCAGTCTGATGTCATCAATGACAGCGAAATACTGAGTTCCATAGCTCACTTGGAAGGTACCTTGCGTGGCTTCAGTTATTTCAAAACTAATGACATGCTCATTCCATTCATTACTGTTGAATTCCACACTCTTAGCCGAGGAGAGTTCAGCAGGATACTCCGTTTCGTCTTCAGCCACAAAGCCTGCAGAGCATTTGATGCTGATGGTGGGCGATTCATGACTGTACTGGCCATTATAAGGGTACACATTAATATGAAGTTCGTAACGGCCAATGGGCAGAGTGACCACGCTCGTCTGCTTATAAATCAGCATGGCGTTACCACAGAAGCACATGGCGTTGCTGCCCGACGTGTTCAGCATGCCTACAGCAGGAAGACTTTCAAAGCCAGTATTGGAATAAAGCACCTTGCCGCCATAGCTGACCACGCCCGCATTGGCATTCTTCAACTGTTCTTCCAATTTCCAATTACTTTCAGCAAAGTCATTGCCGCCGAATGTGTTCCAGTGGGCCAGCACGTTATAGCCCATGCCATAGTTGGTTCCATAGCTGCTCTTGCACTCCGTCACTGGCAGCGGTGTACTGCTCTCAAAGCCTGGATTGACGATATACTGCTCCGTGACATCGGTCATCTGTGCCTGTGTTCCCAAGCAGAACATCAGGCCTGCTACAATAAGTAATGAATTCTTTTTCATAATTGCTATTTTTGTTTATTTTTTTATATTTTTAATAATTGGTACTTGAGCTTAAGTCATGCTGATATTGACAAATTGTTATTATTTCAGTCTCCATAAGTGGTAATTCCTTCAGTTCAGTCAATGAAAGTTGGTAGATTCATCGGTCATTTTTATTATTTTGTAAGTCTGTTATTCGTTGCAAAGATATTAATTTTCTCAAATATTGCTACGCATTCAAATACTTTTTTGCTTTCTTCCACCCCATATTTTGAATATATTAACAAAAAACGTGCTTCCATGTAACTGTTCAGTTCGCCACTTGGCCCTACCCTGAGCGAAACGAAAAGGGCGCAGAGCTGTGCCTGGTGGTGAACAGAACAGTGATTTTCCTCTCGAAAACTGCAAAAAAATATAAAAAAATATGTTTTATCGAATTTTTCCTTTAAAAAGTTTGTGTATTTCAGAAAAACGCCTTACCTTTGCACCCGCAAACCGCAAAACACTGCTTCAGTAGCTCAGTTGGTTAGAGCACCTGACTGTTAATCAGGGGGTCGTTGGTTCAAGCCCATCCTGAAGCGCCTTAAAAATCAAGGAGTTACGAGAAATCGCAACTCCTTTTTCTTTTCCATCTGAACAAATTTTGGTTATCTATTTACGTTTTTTTAAGTATCACCTCATATAAAATCATGACATTCAGAGACACTTTGGCAAGCATTTTATAGGGTATCATAGCACGTTTTAAACAAAAATTCGTAC
>CAMYVQ010000044.1 GCA_947302435.1 uncultured Prevotella sp.
CCCCAGAAGGGCAACAAGGTCGTGGTGGTCGGTGGCGACAACTACCGCATCGGCCTCGGTGGCGGTTCGGTCTCGTCAGTAGACACTGGCCGCTACAGCAACGGCATCGAACTGAACGCCATCCAGCGTGCCAACCCCGAAATGCAGAAACGTGCCTATAATCTTGTGCGGGCATTGTGCGAAGAGGAGGTGAACCCCGTTGTGTCTATCCACGACCACGGATCGGCCGGACACCTGAACTGTCTCTCGGAACTGGTGGAAGAGTGCGGCGGCGAGATCGATATGACCAAGCTGCCCATCGGCGACAAGACCCTCTCTTCGAAGGAGATCATTGCCAACGAGAGTCAGGAGCGCATGGGTCTGCTCATCGACGAGAAGCATATTGACCATGTTCGCAGGATTGCCGAGCGCGAGCGCGCTCCGATGTATGTGGTCGGCGAGACGACGGGCGATGCCCACTTCTCGTTCAAGCAGGGCGACGGCGTGAAGCCTTTCGACCTCGATGTGGCCCAGATGTTCGGCCACTCGCCGAAGACCATCATGCGCGACAACACCGTGGAACGCCACTACGCTCCCGTTTCATATCGTGTGGGCAACGATTCCATCGCTGCCATTCACGAGTACCTTGAGCGCGTGCTTCAGCTTGAAGCCGTGGCCTGCAAGGACTGGCTCACCAACAAGGTCGACCGCTCCGTGACTGGAAAGATTGCCCGTCAGCAGTGTCAGGGCGAGATTCAGTTGCCGCTCAGCGACTGCGGCGTAGTGGCTCTCGACTACCGTGGCGTGAAGGGTATTGCCACCGCCATCGGCCATGCCCCACAGGCAGGACTCGCCAGTCCCGAAGCCGGCTCGGTGCTCTCCGTGGCCGAAGCCCTCACCAATATTGTCTGGGCTCCGATGGCTGAAGGTCTCAACAGCATCTCGCTCTCTGCCAACTGGATGTGGCCCTGCCGCTCACAGGAAGGCGAGGATGCCCGTCTCTACAGTGCGGTGAAAGCCCTCTCTGACTTCTGCTGCGCCCTGCACATCAACGTGCCAACAGGCAAGGACTCGCTCTCGCTCTCCCAGCAATATCCCAACGGCGAGAAGATCATTTCTCCGGGAACGGTCATCGTGTCGGCAGGCGGCGAGGTGAGCGACATCCGAAAAGTGGTATCGCCTGTAGTGGTCAATGACAAGCATGCTTCCCTCTATCATATCGATTTCTCATTCTGCGAGCAGCGTTTGGGCGGTTCGGCCTTTGCGCAGAGCCTCGGCAAGGTGGGCGACGACGTACCCACAGTGAAGGATGCCGAATACTTTGCTGATGCTTTCATGGCCGTGCAGGAGCTGATCAGGCGCGGATGGGTCATGGCCGGCCACGACATCTCGGCAGGCGGTCTTATCACTACCTTATTGGAAATGTGCTTCGCCAATACCAAGGGCGGCATGCATATCAACTTGCACGACCTTTGTCCCGACGGAGATGTTGTGAAGACACTCTTTGCCGAGAACCCCGGCGTAGTGGTGGAAATCAGCGACGAGCACAAGTTCGATTTCCGTGACTTCATGGAAGACATCGGTGTCGGTTTTGCCAAAATCGGCTACCCCGTCGAAGACAGCCGCACCCTTGAGATTGTATGTCCCGTATGTGGCAACTCAGTCGCCACCAACCAAACGGAGGTCCTCACCTTCGACATCGACCACCTGCGCGACGTGTGGTATAAGACCAGCTACCTGCTCGACCGCCGCCAGAGCTTCAACGGCAAGGCAAGCGAGCGTTTTGAGAACTACAAGAACCAGCCGTTGGAAATGAAGTTCCCGAAGCGTTTCACCGGCAAGTTTGCCCAATATGGCCTCACCCCTCGCCGCCCCGTATGTTGCGACTCAGTCGCAACGAACACCAGCATACCCAAGGCTGCCATCATTCGCGAAAAAGGCACCAACGGTGAGCGCGAGATGGCCTACTCCATGTACCTGGCTGGCTTCGACGTGAAAGACGTGATGATGACCGACCTTATCACTGGTCGCGAGACACTCGACGACGTGAACTTCATCGTCTTCTGCGGCGGTTTCTCCAACAGCGACGTGCTCGGCTCGGCCAAGGGATGGGCTGGCGCTTTCCTCTATAACCCCAAAGCCAAGGAAGCCCTCGACCGCTTCTACGCCCGTGAGGACACGCTCTCGCTCGGCATCTGCAACGGCTGTCAGCTGATGGTGGAACTGGGATTGACAGGAGCCGAAGGCGCAAAGATGCTCCACAACGACTCGCACAAGTTCGAGAGTGAGTTCATCACCTTACAGATACCTCAGAACAAGAGTGTCATGTTCGGCTCGCTGAGCGGTTCGAAGCTTGGTCTTTGGGTGGCTCATGGTGAAGGCAAGTTCCATTTGCCTGGCAAGGAGAGCGACTACAACGTCATTGCGAAGTACAACTACCACGGCTATCCCGCCAACCCGAACGGCTCCGACTATGATGTAGCTGGCATCTGCTCTGCCGATGGCCGTCATCTGTGCATGATGCCCCACTTGGAGCGTGCCATCTTCCCCTGGCAGTGCGCCTGGTATCCCGCCAACCGCCGTCAGGATGAAGTGACGCCTTGGATTGAAGCCTTTGTGAATGCCCGCAAATGGGTGGAGGCTCAGAAAGAGTGAAGAGTGAAGAATTAGCTACCTCTATAGAAATGAATAATATCTATTGGAATTCATTTAAGACCTTTTTCAAGATTGGCATGTTCACCCTTGGGGGTGGATATGCCATGATTCCGATTATCGAGGCCGAGGTGGTGGAGAAAAACAAATGGGTGAACAAAGAGGAATTTCTTGATCTCATCGCCATTGCGCAGAGCTGTCCGGGCGTGTTTGCCATCAATATCAGCACATTCATCGGCTACAAACTGCGTAAGACACGCGGAGCCATCAGTTGCACATTAGGCACTGCCCTCCCCTCGTTCCTCATCATTCTGCTCATCGCCATGTTCTTCCATCAGTTTCAGGACAATCCCGTGGTAGCCGCCATCTTCCGTGGCATCCGTCCGGCTGTGGTGGCACTCATCGCCGTGCCTACTTTCAATCTGGCCAAAAGCGCGAAACTCTCATGGGCCACCTGCTGGATTCCTATCGCCTGTGCATTGGCGATCTGGGCATTAGGGGTATCGCCTATTTATATCATATTGGCAGCCGGCATAGGTGGCTACCTGTACGGCACCCTTATCAAGCCGACGGAGTAACTCGTCCCAATCCCCCTTTCCCAATCCTTCCCAACAATGATTTTCTTTTATCTTTTCATTACGTTCTTTGAAATCGGCCTGTTCGGCTTTGGCGGCGGCTACGGCATGTTGTCGCTCATTCAGAACGAGACCGTGGAGCACTGGCACTGGATGACTGCTTCACAGTTCACCGATATTGTGGCCATCAGCCAGATGACCCCCGGTCCCATTGGCATCAACTCAGCTACTTACAGCGGCTATCAGGCCGTGATCAATGCGGGGTACTCCATGCCTATGGGCATTCTCGGCTCCGCCACTGCCACCTTTGCCTTAGTGCTGCCGTCGCTTATCCTGATGATTCTCATTAGCAAGATGTTCATCAAGTACATGCACACACAGACGGTGCAGTCGGTCTTCGACGGACTGCGCCCTGCCGTTGTCGGACTGTTGGCTGCTGCCACCCTGCTGCTCTGCACTAAGGACAACTTTTCTACACCGAATGAGAATGCCTGGCAGTTCTGGATCAGCGTACTGCTTTTTGTGGCCACCTTCGTCGGCACCATGTTCTTCAAGGTGAATCCCATCAAGATGATTGTCATGAGTGGCTTTGCCGGACTACTATTACTCTACTAAATATTAACCAACCCTCAAAAACTATGCATAAACTACGACTTCTATTCTTATTCTGTTTGGCGGCATGCCATGTCGCCCAATCACTGGCTCAGCCTCATCGTCCCCACCACCGCCGCATGGCCTTCGCCACTGATACGGTGGCAGCGCATGACCCTGTCATGGCTTACGAGCATGGTACCTATTACCTGCTCTCCACAGGTATGGGCATACAGTGGGCCACGTCGAAAGACAGAAAAACATGGGTCGTTCAGTCCACTCCCTTCATAGAACAGATTCCAGACTGGACGCAAGACTCTGTGCCCGGTTTCCGAAACCATGTGTGGGCACCCGACATCATCCGCTGGCACGACCGCTGGTGGCTCACTTACAGTTGCTCGACCTTCGGCAAGAACATATCGGCCATCGGACTCATGTCGGCCGACCGTCTGAACGGCGAGTGGAAAGACCACGGCTGTTTAGTGAAATCGGAAGAGAAACGCGACAACTGGAACGCCATCGATTCGAACATTGCCATCGACGACAACGACCAGCCGTGGTTAGTATGGGGTTCGTTCTGGGATGGCATACAATTAGCTCCCCTCAGTTTTTCCAAAGGGGATACAAATAATCCTGATAGCGCATCCATTCTTCCCATCGAAGGAGGTGTGAAGGGGTCTACCATTGCGCGCCGCTATCAGCCTGGCGACCCGAATGCTGCCGAGAATCCGACCTCGAAGTTTGCAGGCCGCAACAGCATCGAAGCTCCGTTCATCTTCAAGAAAAACGGCTGGTACTACCTATTTGTGTCGTGGGACTACTGCTGTCGCGGGGCAAAGAGCAACTATCGCGTGGCCGTAGGACGTTCCAAGCACATCGCAGGTCCCTATTTAGACCGCGAGGGAAAGGACATGCGCGACGGGGGCGGCACGCTCTTCCTTGAGGGCGACAAACAGGAATACGAAGCAGCAGGCCACTGCGCCGCCTATACTTTCCCCACGAAAGACGGCGGCGAGGAAGACCTTTTCATCTGTCACGGCTATTCAGCCAAGCATGATGGTTTGGCCCTGCTCATCCAACGGCCTATCCACTGGACCGCAGACGGTTGGCCCACACTCACAGCCCAATAACCGTTTATCCGCATATTACATCTTCTACGGGCGTGTCATCTCCATGTCACGCCCGTGTCTTTGTATATTATATAATTAGGTGTAAACATCGGTCAAATGCTTATAGATGTTAAATTAGATAATAAATATAGTACTTTGTATTGCAAGGTACTAATATTTTACCTATCTTTGCATCGTGAATCCATTAAGTCATTGAGCCATGAACATTGAAAATGCAAAATCACAGATGCGCAAGGGCATGCTCGAATACTGCGTGCTGCTTCTGCTGAAGCACCATCCGTCGTATGCCAGCGACATCATTCAAAAGCTGAAAGATGCTGAGCTGTTAGTGGTGGAGGGCACGCTCTACCCCCTGCTCACCCGACTGAAAAACGACGGTCTGCTCAGCTACGAATGGCAGGAGTCCACACAAGGGCCTCCCCGCAAGTACTACGCGCTCAGCCGTCAGGGCGAGCAATTCCTCGAAGGGCTCGACGGAGCCTGGACTGAACTCTCGAACACTGTGAACTATCTCAAGAACATCCGACCCGAATTTCACCTTTAAACCATCATGAAAAAGAATATCACCATCAACCTCTGCGGCCGGCTCTTCCAAATTGACGAAGATGCCTACGAGATGCTGCAGCACTACATGGACTCACTCCGTTCCTGCTTCGGTCGGCAAGAGGGCGGCGACGAGATTGCCGACGACATTGAGGCTCGCATCGCCGAACTATTCGACGAGATGAAGGCCCAAGGCAACGAGGCCATCACCATTGACCACGTGAAAGACATCATCACCCGTATCGGCAAGCCCGAGCAATTGGCCGACGAAGAAGAGGGCAATGGAGAGAATACAAGCCGACAGCCGGGACAGAGCATTTTCGACAATATGCGCGCAAGCACTGCCGGAAAGCGCCTCTATCGCAACCCCAACGACAAGATGGTGGCTGGTGTGCTCTCAGGCTTTGCCGCCTATACCAACATCGATGTCACCTTCTGGCGAGTGGGAGCCGTGCTGCTCACGCTCTTCTATGGAACGGGTATCTTGCTTTACCTCCTTATGGTCATCGTGCTTCCCGAAGCCAAAACGCCTGAAGAGCTGCTGCGCATGGAGGGACGCGAAGTGAACCCACAGAACCTCGCCAATGCCGTCATCGACGACCACAAGCCAATGGCAAACAGCGGAATACGCACAGTCATCTCGCTACTGTTGAAAGTGTTCTTTGGCATTTTTGTCTTCATCGCCGTCATCTCAGGTTTTGCGCTGGCCATTGCACTCATCGGCCTGATCGTAGTCACCGGCTTTGCACTGGCCGTGCCTAATGCCATGGTCCACTGGGAACTCAGCGGAATCTGGCTCCATCATCCTGTTGCATCCGCCGTCTTCATGGTGGCACTGCTGTCGGTACTCATCATCCCACTCTACACCATCATCCACATGGTGATGTCGCTCTTCAAAAAAACGAAACCCATGGGCATGGGACAGCGCATCACCTGGATTGTACTCTGGCTGGTGGCACTCTTTGTAGCCATTCCCTTAGGCATTAACCTCGGGCATCTGCGCGACCAGTATAGACACATGGAGGACGGAGTCTGGATGTACAATTTCGACCGCAACTATATGAAACAATATGGCTGGAAACTGGTGAAACACGAGAACTGCAACGACCATTTCGTGAGGAGCGGAGAGCACTTCACAGGCGAGCAGGGCATTGCCTATCTCGATGCCTGGGATCACAACTGCATGCTGGTGTATCAGGCAGAGGCCCAAGTGCTGCCTGCCGATTCCGGCACCTTCCGCATCACCTGCAATGCCCGCGCTGCCGGCGACGGTGTGTTCATCTACGCCACCATTCCCTCCTCGCCCGACAAGCCGCTGGCCCAAGTCATGATACCAGCTTACGGCAGCACAGGCGGAAAACTGTGGGAGCAGGCCCGTGACTACCTTCAGCATCTGAACCAACTGAACGACACCACCGAGGCGCCGCGCTACCGCAAAATCAGTGAAGCCAACGACGGCCAAGGCTACGGTTGGAGTCCCGTCGAGCTGATTGTCCGACTCGAAAAGCCCGACACCCTCTGCTACGGAGTGACCACCGACCCCCTGTTCACCGGCCACAGCATGGATGCCCAGTGGTTCTCAGCCTGCGACTTCAAGGTCGAGAAAGTAGAACAATGAGGCAAAACAAAGCAATCCCCAAATTGTAATGCATCAAACAAATCTGCCGACCCTTTGGAGAGCCGGCAGATTTGTTTGACCTAAATGACGAAGCTATCCAATCTGAACAGTGCAGCCATCGAAATTAAACCACTATTTATTCGTTCACATAGACTTTTCGCGACACACCGTTGGCAGCTCTCTCGATACAGATGCCTTTGGGAACATCCAACCTACGGCCATGAAGGTCGTAATAAGTCTTGGGAGTGGCCTTTTGCGTCAGCGACTGCTCCTTGATGGCGGCACTACCCTCGTCGATCTTGAAAACGTAAGTGTTCAGGCTACGGGCAGGCACGGGGACAATCAGCTCGTCGACGGGCTCTTCGATAGTGATGTCAGACTTCTGCAAAAGCTCCTGAGCCGTGTTGCCAGTAGAAAGGATATGGATGCCACTCTTCACTTTGTAAGGCAACTTCAGCTTCAGATCGACCGCATTCTTCGTGGTGTCGATGGCCATGACAATCAACGAGTCGCCCTTGATATAGGCAGAGTACTCAAAAGGACGCTCAGTGCCTATCGGCATAGTGGAGGTGGTGCCTAAACGGGTGGAGCCGGTGACATTCTTGGCGAAATGCGACATCACGTATGCACGGGGCAGCAGTTTGTTCTTCACATTTCCAGAACCATACTTCGACTCGCCCGTGCCGACGAATGCCCAGTGGGCACGCATGTACCAATACACATAGCCCGTGCAGCCGGCCAGCATACACTCGTTGAGTTCCTCAGCGAAAAGCAACTGCTCATGCCAGTTGGGCAGACGGTTGCCGATATTGTCGGTCGAGGAATGCTCCGTCATCCAGATTTCCTTACCATATTGCTCAGCCAGAACAGCAGCCTTCTTCAGGTCGCCAAGGGGCGGATGACCGTAGATGTGACCCGCCACGATGTCAATCTGCTTACGAGCCGTCGTATCGTTCATCAACATGTCGGAATAGCGAGGGTCGAAGCCTAAAGGCTCGGCACTGATAAGCCGCACATGGTAGGTCTCCCTATCGAGTTCATGGGCATAGTTCTTCACCAGTTCAAGCTGCTGCTCTGGTGTGTAGAGACAGCCGGAATAGCTGACCCACCAGTCAGGCTCGTTCTGCACGGACACGGCATCGACAGGTGCGCCGGCAGCCTTCATGTACTTCAGAAAACCATTCAGCCAGGGGAAGAACTTCTCATAGCAGTCCCTTCTCAGTTCGCCGCGCTGTTTACCCTGCTCCTCACTCTTGCCGCCTGCCGCCATACCATTGGTCTTATATTCTCCAGGAGGCGACCAGGGGGTTCCGAAGATGATGGCACCACGCTTCCTGGCCTCCTTGACGCAAGGCACGGAGCCATACCAGTCGTAAGGCGTATCCCAGCCAACGTCAGCGGCTGTGATATTACCCTTAAAGTTTGGAGAAATCTCCATACGCATGATGTTCAGCCCAACCGCCGACTCCGCTCCGTAGAGCAGTTTCACAGGCTCGGTGTCGTTGGCATACGGGCACATGGCTCCGTCGCAATCGGCAGCACCAAAGCCCGTCACCGTCTGATAGCGGGTGCCATCGATGGTGACTGTGATGACAGCCGCATTGACAGCCACGGCGGCAGTCAGCGCAAAGATAGTAGTCAGTAGTTTTTTCATTGATATATAATAGGTGATGAATTATTCCTTGAACACAGCCTGCACGGCAGGTTCTTTCAGCACGTCGGCATATTCCTGCGGACGGATGGTGACGGGACCTCGCATGAACTCAGGCACATTGTAACTCTTCATGAACTCGCGGTGATAGTTGGGATCATCGGTCGGCAGCTCGAAGGGCTTGGTGGCATGGCCGTCGGCATCGACATGGGCGAAGAAAGGACGGGTGAAGTTGCCATCGTCGCGCCGGCTGCTCACCACAATCCAGCGGCCATTGCTGCTCCAGTTGTGGAACGACTCCACCGAGGGGCTGTTCACCTCACGGAAGGGGGCTATGCTGTCGGTCTGCAAATCCATGAGCCAAAGGTCAGCATCGCGGTGCCAGATATGGAAAGTTCCCCACCCTCCCACAGCAAGCAACAGGAAACGGCCATCGGGAGAAATGCGCGGCAATGTGGCACTGAGGTTCATGGAATCGGCAAGGAAGACATTCTCGCGAGGACCGAAGATGCGGCTGTCAGGATCGAAGGACTTGCGATAGACATTGTACTTGATGTCCTTATAGCGTAGGATGCACTCTGTGCTCTTCTCCACAGCGGTGTCACGCCACTCAAAATGAGCCGAACAGTAATAGAGCCAACGGCCATCGGGTGTCCAGCAAGGGAAGGTCTCGAATTCGTTCTCGTCGTCCTCAATAACGCTCACCTCGTTTGTCTCGGGATCGTAGAGTATCAGGTCACTCTGGGCATCGAGCACCTCAATCTTGTCGATGTCGCGAGTGTGGAAACTCTGCATGGTGTTGTTGGTCGAGAAGGCAATGAGGTTCTGCTTGGGATGCCAGGCTGGATAGACACCGGCAGAGAGCGTATGGACGGTCTTCAAGTTCACCTTCGTCAGCTTGCCGTCGATATTGAGCATGGTGCCGCCGAGGTTCTGACGGGCATGGAACAGAGTGCGCTCAGGGTTGCCCAACTGACTGTAGTGGCAATTGATGCACTGGCCTTCCTGCTCAGTGGAACATAGCAGATTGTCGTAGATCACGCGCTCGTCGTAGTTCTCCAAACAACGCTGGTTGATGGTCAGCTCTTCGTAGGTGACATAGCTGGGAGAAATAAGGCGATACGTAAGCCACGGGTCGATGGAATCGGGCGAAACATAGATGGCGAAGGGTGCATAACGCTGCCACTGCTCACCCATACGGGTATAGATTTCGACATTGATGCTGTCGCCACCCACGGCTTTGCCCACAAGTGCCTGCCAGTCGTCAATGTCGGGGCAAACCTTCTGTCCGCCCAACAACAGTTCCTCGTCACCAGCCGTCAATCGAGTGACCACCTCGTCATACTGTTCCGTAAGCTGGAAATGAAGGGGAGCCATGTTCACTGGCACTGTGACACCCACATAGTCGGGATAGATGGCTGGCAAATCCTCAAGCTGTGCATACTCTGTTGGCACATGTGCCTGCTGGCAGGCCATCAACAGCACCAGACTTGCAATATAGAATATCTTTTTCATTTTTTCTAAACTCTTGATTCCTAACTCTTAATACGTTTTCAGGTTGCGCACGAGGAAGTAATTATAATAGAACGTGTTGCCGAAACGCGAGCGCAATGCCACCTTCATCTGTTCCTCTGTCATGCCCTGACACTGCTGGGCAGCCTGCATGAATGCCTTGTAGCTGGCTGGGATGGAGGGGTCGAAAGGCATGCGGCTGATGTCAACATTATGCTCCAGATTACCGTAAAGATAAGCGGCTTCCTGGAAATGCCGGGGAATACGCCCGTCCTTTTTCAGCGCAGTATACTGGAAGAAAGCACGCCAATAAGTGGAGATGTCCTTCAACTGGAGGGCAGACAACAGCACCAGCTCGGCACAGAGCGGATCGGGCGTGACGCGATTGGCCTGAAGGTTAAGCAGGAACAACTCGATGATCGCCTGATCACTGCCCAACAGGTTGGCTCCTGACATGATGCGGCGAATGGGGCCGAGTTCGCTATCCTTAGCCACCAATGATGCCACTTGAGGCGTAGCCAACGATTCATAATGCTCCGCCCACTCACGATGGTAGCGTGTCAGCTTCAGCAAGTCGATGTACTTGCGAGCCACCACCCACTCTTCGTTGAGCAGGGCGCAGCGTACCAAGAACTTCAGATACTGAGCACGCCAGCCATACTCCACGCCGTCTTCCAGACACCAGCGATAGCAGTAGTTAGGTAACCCATAGTGCAGATAGATGTTCTTGCCACCCATCTGAGCCATGCGCACCTCGAAAGGACATTCCAATTTGCGTGAACCGTCGGGATAGTTGTACATCTCGTCACCAGCACGTCCTACCTTGAACAGAGCCAGGTTCTTGTACATCACCATCATACGGGTGGGTTCACCCTCATGCTGACGCATGATGGTAAGCACGCCCTCCCAATCGTTTCGGTCTACGCAGGCTTCCATACGCAGTTCTTCGTGGAATGTGGTGTCCTTATACCAGAAATGCCAGCAACCATAGACAACTGCTACCGTTAATACCAGTTGCATGCACAGTTGCTGCCAGTCGTGCTTCAGCCATGACGGTGAGAAGCGCACCCGATAGAGGGCAGCCATCACAACAAGGAAAACCACCAACAGAATATGGACATAATAGTAGGGGGAAAGCCCTTCGGTGTCGGGATAGATGGGGAGCAACTGCCACCAAATGAAATCACTGTTGGCCTGATAATACACGAAACGATAATAGACCAAAGGCACAGCAACCAAGAGTGCCACGGCCACCACACTATGCAGAATGCGCTGCAAGAGAGTGAGTCCCTGCAACCTCCATGCGACAACGCCCATGAGCAATGGGGCAAGCAGGCCATAGAAACCTGCCACGGGATAAGCCACGAGGGAGGCAATGATCATGAACGTATAGCGAACAGACAATACCCGGTACAGCCAAACCAGCGAGACTGCCAACGACACGCCCATCACGGCAATGAAGAAATGGCCACGCAGCTTCAGATAGAAAAGCCAGTAGCCCAGGTTGAAGTCCATCAGCAGCACCAAAGCCACGGGGACGAGCAACACAGGTGCCCACTCCTTGGGAATACTAAAGGTACGCGCTATAAGCCATGCCATCAGCCCCAGCCATGCA
Organism: uncultured Prevotella sp.; assembly: GCA_947302435.1. Classification (GTDB taxonomy): domain Bacteria; phylum Bacteroidota; class Bacteroidia; order Bacteroidales; family Bacteroidaceae; genus Prevotella. Next base: position 11,867 of record CAMYVQ010000044.1, read on the forward strand.
CAAAGAATCAGTGAGCCTAACCACGGGTGATAGAAAAACTGTGTGAAATAAGTGCCGAAATACGTGAGCAGACCACCGGCCACCACTAACTGTTGCTTAAAGAACAAGGGGGTGTAGAGAAACAGGTTGAGTTCCTGTACACGAAACAGATAGTCGCTTTCGTTGGTCAACATAACGATGAACGCGGCCACCAAGGCAACGACACAGAGGCCGACGCCTGTCATCTTGTTTAGATTTTTCATTTTTGCTTGTCCGACCATTTCTTCAGTCGCTTGTATTCTTTCTTCGTCAGTCGCATGAACGAGCCGTGCTGCGGACCCGTCACGCCCTTGATGTCAACGGGATTCTTGAAATTACGTAGATTCTCGTCGGCCTCGCAGATGCGGTAATGTTTAGGGGTGTCACTATACTGTATATAAGCTACACGCCAAGTCTTGTCACCAATCAACTGGAAAGCACTCGAGCCTTCGCAGTTCTTCCGTCCTTCGAACGACACGTAGTCGTTTTCTACCGGCTCACCCCAACCGTAGGTCAGATGGTCGCTGGTGGCGGTAAAGATACCTTTCTGTCCACCTTCTTTCTTAATAAGCATGTGGTATTTGCCGTCGCTAAGCAGGTTGATGTCGGCATCAATCGTAGCATAGCCCCAATCGAAGAGCAACTTCGGCTGCGTCAGCTTCGTAAATGTCTTGTCGGCATACGAATAATACATGCGGTCGTACTGTTCTTCGGGGCGGTTCAGCATGGAATAGTAGATCATGTAACCGCCTTTCTCACCATTCTCCCACACGTAGTCGGGATCCCAGAAAATTTGCGGTGCCCACACACGGTTGATGGTCGACCAGTCCTTGTACACGCTCTCACTCTCGGGATTGCAGAAGATGCCAGTACCTTTGCGGTAGTCGAAGGTCACCGAAGTCCAGTGGATCAGGTCATCGCTCTTCAGCAGGTCGATGCCATAGTTGTCCCACTTGTGGCTCTTAGCCACGCACATGTCGGTAGTTACCATCACATAACCCTTTCCGTTCCAAGCACGGGTAATGAAAGCATCGCGCTGTCCGCCCTCAATGCGGGCATGCTCCTTGGGATCCATGATGGCCTTACCGCCGATGATATCCTCATAGTTGTAGCCGTCGCGGCTGATAGCGTATGCCGTAAACTCACCGTGGTCGCTCATGTGACAGTATAGATAGCCGTAGGTTCCCTTCTGGATGTTCTGTGCAGAAACAGTAAGGGAACAAAAAGCCAAGAATAATGGCAATAGTAGTTTTTTCATTGTTTTCATGTGCGTATGTAGCAATTGTTTTCGTTTTGGCCATTGTCTCAGCGAAAGCTTTTCACTCTGTTTCGGGAGCCTTGCCGATAAGATCCATAAACTCGTCGAGTTTCGGGGTAATGATGATCTGGGTGCGGCGGTTGCGCTGACGGCCCAGTTCGGTGTCGTTGCCCTGCAAGGGGTTGTACTCGCCACGACCGCCGGCTGTCAGGCGTTTCGGGTCAACGCCGTACTTGTTCTGCAAAGCCTGAACGACTGAAGAGGCACGCAAACAAGAGAGATCCCAGTTGTTGCGAATGTTTGTTTTCGAGATGGGCACGTCGTCGGTATTGCCCTCAATCAACACGTCGTAGTCCTTGTAGTCGGTGATGATCTTGGCAATCTTCGACAGCGTTTCGGCAGCACGGTCGTTGATTTCATAGCTACCACTCTTGTAGAGCATATTGTCAGCCAATGAGATATACACTACGCCCTTCAGCACCTGCACGTCAACCTCCTTCAGTTCCTCTTTCGAGAGCGAGCGGGTCAGGTTGTTCTGCAACACCATGTTCAATGAGTCGCTCTTCGACTTCACTTCCACCAAATGGCGGATATACTGATTCGACTCATTGATCTGATCCACCAACTTCTCAATCGAGATATTGTTCTGCGAGGCGTTAGTCAGACTCTTGTCGAGCGAGCTTTGCAGATTGTCCATCTGCTTCTTTTGAGCAAGCAAGGCAGCTTTCTGGGCAGCCAACTGTTCCTCCAAGCTCTGCACACGGGCGTTCTTGGCAGCCAAGTCTTCACGAACCGTCTGCAACGAAGTAGTGAGTGATTTGTACTCGGTCTGGCACTCCGTCAGTGCTTTCTTGCTGGCACAACTACTCAGCAGCATTCCAGCTGCAAGTGCCATAAAAATAACATTCTTTTTCATATTAATTCCTATTTTTATGAATCGTCTTTTGCCTTTTTGCGTGCAAAATTACAGATATGACACGCAAAACGCTCCAAAGTTTCACGGAATTAGATTAATTTAACCTCGTGAGAAGTGGCATTAAGCTAAATTGTCAATTTCTAACCACAGAACTACTGATAAAGGACGATAATAATTTTTCGCGAAAATCGAATGGATTTTCGCGAAAATTGCCGCGATTCTCGCGAAAATTCAAGATGGTTAGAATGAGAATATCTGCTGACGCATCTGGAATGCCCGCGAATTTCGTATAATCCAAGACCCTAAAGACTGGCGGATGTTCTTAGGCAATAAGTTACTGTCGCGCATAAGAGCCAGCAACTCGCGCAAAGGACGGCCAGGGTGCGACTGGTCGTCGTCCATCAATCCTTCACTGGCAAGAACGGAGTTGGCCTCCATCTCGTCGATTTCGCGCTTGCCTTGACGCTCCAAGTAGTCGTCGATGCAATGCTGAAGTTGGTTGTAATTTCTGTTTGTCATAGTTGTAATAAGTTAGTTAGTATATAGTTAATGGATCAATACAAGGCTTTTTAATTATGGCAAATGTACAAATAAAAATTGGAAAACGGTCTGCACTATCGTATATTTTTTGAATTGTTAACAGAAAGTCGGATATATATGCGATTATTCTACATCTTTGAAGAAATAATATTGAAATATTTGGAGAAACGCCAATTTTTCACAGAAATATTGTACCTTTGCACAAATTATTGTACATCTATGAATCATCCATTGAAAACTTGCATGGGCATCGGCCTTGCAACTTTCCTGGTTGCATGCTCATCCCACTATCAGCTCACGAATGTCAGCCACACACGCATTGTGGTCGACAGTCGTTATGACACCGCGCCCGACAAAGAGGCAGCGGTTTTTCTGGCTCCCTACAAACAAAAGGTCGACTCGATGATGAGTCCTGTGGTGGGCATACTGGCTCACGACATGGCCGCCAACCGTCCTGAAAGCGACTTGTCGAACCTATTGAGCGACATCCTTGTGTGGGCCGGCCAAAGCTACAACGAGCAGCCCGCATTGGGTATCTACAACATGGGGGGCATTCGTGCCGCCCTCACCCGAGGCGAAGTGACCTACGGCGATGTACTGGCCGTTGCACCCTTCGAGAACAAAATTTGTTTCCTGACACTGACGGGCGAAAAACTGCTCACACTGTTCCAACAGATTGCTGCACGGGGCGGCGAAGGCTTGAGCCACGGCGTTGAACTGGAAATCACAGCCGACGGCAAGCTGTTGTCGGCACATCTGCACGGTAAGGAGATTGACCCGAAAGCCAGTTACCGAATTGCCACCATCGACTACCTGTCTCAGGGCAACGACGGCATGACCATTTTCAAGGAAGGCACCGATCTGGTGTCGCCCCACGAAGAGCACAACAACACGCGCTTCATCATCATGGACTACTTCAAGAAGAAGACCGCACAGGGCGAACCCATCAGTGCGAAGGTGGAGGGGAGAATTAAAGTGAAGAACTGAAAATATGAAAAACGAAAATTATGATTAGGACTGCACACGATTATAAACTGAAGAGATGTCTGCTCAGTGCGATGGCAGCGGTAGTGATGCTGTTTGGAGCCACCGACTCACTCTGGGCGCAAAAGTCGCTGACCATTCTGCATACCAACGACACCCACTCATGCATACTGCCGCTGAACAAGAACTTGGCCGACACCATGCTGGCCGACCGTGGCGGCTATCTGCGACGCATCGCCATGCTGAAAGAGGAACGGCAGAAGGATCCTACCCTCCTGCTCTTCGACAGCGGAGACTTCTCGCAAGGCTCCAGCTACTATACGATGTTCAAGGGCGACGTGGAAGTGGAACTGATGAACCGCATGCACTACGATGCAGTAACCATCGGAAACCATGAGTTCGACTTCGGATTAGACAACATGGTGCGATTGTTCCGCAAAGCCAACTTCCCCATCGTCTGCTCGAACTACGACTTCGGCGACACGGAACTGGCTGAGATTGTGAAACCTTATATCGTCATCAAGCGCAACGGCCTCAAGATTGGAGTCTTCGCCCTCTGCCCCGAACTGAACGGCCTGGTTTCGGCCCACAACTACGGCCCGTTGAAATACCTGAACCCCAGCGAGTGTGCCCAAAAGACCATTGACATACTGAAACAGAAGGAGAAGTGCGACGTTATCGTCTGTCTTTCGCACTTAGGCTGGAAAATCAGCGATTATCCTTGCGACCGCGTCATTCGCGAGACACGCGGCATCGACTTGGTACTCGACGGCCATACCCACACCTACATGAAGCAACTGGAATATGAGAAAGACTTGGACGGACGCAACATTCCCGTCGACCAGAACGGCAAGCATGCCGCCTTCATCGGCAAGATGCAACTAACGTTCGACAAGAAATAACATTTTTCCACCATATATATAATAACAGCGGTGTCACCGACTCTGGCGACACCGCTGTTGTTTTATGCTATCCTCCCAACCGGTTTAGTTGAAGATATAGCGCAGACTGAACTGTATGCGATAGGTAGAGGTCATATCGATGAAACGGGAAGAGGTCGACCTCAGGAAATTATCTCCGTCTTTTTGATACTGATAAGATGCCTTCCCATCTTTATCGAGCGTACACTTCAACAAGTCAGTGCGGTTGATGAGCTTATAGACACCCCATTTAGAGTTGATGAGGTTCAGAACGTTCATGACATCGACACCCAACTGCAGCGTGTTACGATATTTGCCGGCCTTGATATAGAAATCCTGATTGAACTTGAAGTCGAGCTGATGATGCCAAGGGGCAATGGCTCCTCCACGCTCTGTATATCCACCCTTGCAGTCTTTCAGGTAGTCGTCCTGTTCAATATATGCCCAGAAGTCGTCACGCTGGTCATTGGCAGCATAGGTCACGTTGCCGCTCTTATCCGTGACATCGGTGAAGTTCCACTGGTCAAGCTCGGCACGAGACGCGGGGACATACAGCAACGAAGCCGAACCGCCATCACCAGAGATGGAGTTGCCTGTCATGGTATAGGAATAGCGCGTACCGGGATTAATATAGGAGCCGTTAGCATAGTAGGCCATATTCATTCCTTCATAGACCAGACCAACCGAAGAGGCAAAGTTCTTACCGTATTCCTTGCGATAGGTGGCAGAGACTAACAGACGGTGAGGAGCCACGTATGTACCGTAGCCCAGCTCCATGTCGTTCATGCCATTCACGGAGAAACGGCGGTTGTTGTAGGCCGAAGTAACCTGGTCGCCCTGGCCTTCACTGTAACTTTTCGCATACGAATAGGTATAAGAAGCGCTCAAGTCAAGTCCGAAGCCGAACTTCTTTTCCAAAGAGGCCGACAGCGAGTAATAATAAGCCTTATTACCGGCATTGGTAATCAGATAGGCATTGTTCTTGCCGTTGATCGTCTTGTAGAGGGTACGGGTGTCATTGGGGGCTATCGTCACAGTCTTGTCGACAACATAGTTCTCGTTGGTGACAATTGCGGGATTGAACTCGCGGCTATAAATACCTTCAACCGAGAAGTCGACATCGCCGGGCAACTTCATGTCGAAAGCCAAAGAGGTCTTCCAGACAGCATTCATCTTCAAATCCTTGTCAATGACCGTCGGCGAAGCAGGCACTACCTGCTGCGAAGCATCAATAGAAAGCTGGCTCAACTGATCCTTCACACTTGTCTTGAAGTCAGGCTGTCCGTAATTGGCTTCGGCAGGACTGTTATAATAATATTGCAGCTGTCCGCAGTTGGAATTGCCCACAGCCGATACCAGCCAGACAAAAGGCAGACGGCCAATGAAATAGCCTGTACCGCCACGGAGCACCATGCTCTGGTCGCCCTTGATGTCCCAGTTGAAACCGATACGGGGAGAAACGGTCACCTTATTGCCAGGCAACTGGTCGGTCGTGTACTGACGGCCATTGGCGAAAGTCTGTTGTGCAAAAGGCTCATTATAATTGTCCTTCAGCGAAGGATAGTTCGGCATCTCGAAGCGCAAGCCGGCCGTCAGACGGAAGCGGTCGGAAAGGTTCATCTGGTCCTGCAGATACAACGAGAACTGGTTGTAGACCATCTCTGCCTTGAACTGCGAGCCGTCGAGGTCCTTGGAAGTAGTAATGCCGTAAGCCAATGGTTTGTTTCCGCTGACGAAATCATTCCAAGAGGAGAACACATAGTAGCCATTACCGCCCTGCATGAATCCGTTGACTGCCTTGTTCGTCTCAAACTGGATACCAGCCAGGAAGTTATGCACGCCAAGAGTCATCGTAGCCTCATCGGTAGCCACGAACGTCTTCACCTCACGCAGGTTGCCGGCAGTGAAGGGATCGGGACCGAAAGTAGTCAGCACCGAGCCTTCTTCAAGAATATCGACCGTGGGGAACGTGCCTCCCTCTACCGAACGAGGCTCGTCCTGATAAGAATAGGTGAGACGCAACAAGTTATTGACAGCACCGAATTTTGCATTCCACTCACCTGCCAGCGACTTGAAGTTCTGTTCCTGATAGTAACGGGCACTCTCGAAAGGCAGTGCATAGTTAGTGCCACGGCCATTGCCTGCCGAATAGATGGAACCATTCTTCAGAGGACTGGTAGACGACGACGGATTGTTAGAGTTTTTAGAATGCGTATCCGAATAGCGGACATTCACACGATGATTCTCGTTGATGTTCCAGTCGATACGCGCCAAGATGCGGTATGAAGGAGTCTCCAACGAATAGCCCTGATAGCGACCGGGGTTATAGCCGTAGGTGGAATTCAGGTAGCTGCTCATGGTGTTCATCTGCTCCACAGTGGGACGATTGAATACACTATTGCTGCCCCACTCGTCGCTGTTGCTGTTGCGGGCATAGCGTGTCGGGCCTGCCGACACATTGGCTTCATACTCACCGTTGACAAAGAAGAACAGCTTGTCCTTAATGATGGGGCCTCCTATCGTGGCACCGTATGTAGTGGTGTGGGACTGCTCACGGGGCAGCTCATAGTCGCCCACCTTATTACCACGCAGGTGTATGTTCGTATTATATAAATAGGCACTGCCCTTGAATTCGTTGGTACCGCTCTTCGTCGTTGCACTGATGGCACCACCCGTGAAACCGCTCTGGCGGACATCGAACGGAGTGACAGAGACAGTCAGCTGATCCAAGGCATCCAGCGAGATGGGCGATCCGCTGGCAGGCAAGTTAGAGCCAATACCGAAAGCATTGTTGAACGCGGCACCGTCGACCGTCACATACGACTGACGATAATTACCGCCACCCACGGTAAAGCCGCCAACGGTGTTTCCACCTTGCGGTGTCAGCTTCAGAATATCGTTCATAGAACGGCTGACAGTAGGTATGACCACCATCTTTTCACTGTTGACACTTGTCACTGCGCCAGCACGGTCTATACGCATGTTGTTGTCACCCGTCGAATACACCGTCACCTCACTCAGCATTTGCGAGTCCTCGGTAAGCCGCACGTCAAGCACGGTGCTTTGTCCGAGCACAAGCTGCATATCAGTGAAGCGTTTCGAGCCATATCCGATGTAAGACACCTCAATTTCGTATGGGCCGCCGGCACGCATACCGGTCAGCGCATAACGTCCGCTTACGTTTGTTACAGTACGGTAGACCGTTCCCGAAGGCACATGCTTGGCCACGATGGTGGCACCAACGGCAATGTCATCTTCAGCAGTCACTTTACCGTTTACTCCAGATGTTGTGATTTGTGCCATGGCCGTTAACGAAATCATGAACAGCATAGACACCAGAAAAAGAAATCTTTTCTGCATAATAAAAACAAAAAATAATTTAAATTATAATTCTTTGGGGCAAAAATAATAAAAAAAACTGACATGGTAACTATATCAGTTTAATTATTTTCATATTTCGGCCAATTAATTATCATTTCACCTTCACACTGCCATTTTTTGTGAAGATCAGTGTATGACGATTCAGTTTTTTCGTGTTATGGTCGAACAACAGTGTCGGATCATAGTTCTTACCCGCCACGCGCAGTTCAAAATGCAGGTGTTCAGTGGTGGCACGTCCCGTGCGTCCCGTCAGTGCAATGACCTGTCCGGCTTTCACACGGCTGCCCACCCACACCAAATTTCTCACATTATGGCTATAAAGGGTTTCCAATCCGTTCCCATGGCGCACAACCACACAGTTCCCGTATGCCGCGAAAGGTTGCGACATGGTTACAATGCCATCAAACACGGCGCGTATGCTGTCATTGGGCTTTGTCTTGATGTCAACCCCCGTATGGCCACGTCCACCACGTGGGCCGTATGAACTGATAACCTTTGAACCAGGCAATGGGTAGCACCATTCTCCGTCGGGAATATCGCGCAAATCCACTATCAACTCCGTCTTTCCTGCGAACGGGTCTCCCGTCATACGCTCCAATTCGCGCACTTGTTCTTCAGCCTCTTCCTGCATCGTGACCATGGGGGGAGCCTCCAAGGGAATAGGAAAGGGATATCTCTTGGGGGAGAAAGTACCTTGCGAGCAGGCCTGCAAGGCAGTACATATACAGAACATACAAAACGCGGTCTTTCTCTTCATCTCCCAACTCAATTACTCGGGTTTCACCTCTGTATATTCAAAATCATCCAAGTCCTCCACATCGTCAATGTCCTCAATTTCATCTTCATCGATATACTCTATATCGTCAAGTTCGCCCTCATCCTCCAGTTCGGCGGCAAAGAGGGTCATGTCCTTGTCGCGATGTACGAGCAAGTCCTCGGCAGTGATGGCCGCCAGTTTGTTGCTCTCGGCATTCAGCTCGCGCCAGAGCACATCCTTCAGTTCCTCAAGGCCAAAGCCTGTAACAGCCGAAATGAAGACTACGGGCAAATCCTGTGGAAGTGTGTCCTTCAGCATCTCAATCAGTTCCTCGTCGAGCAGCTCGCATTTCGTGATTGCCAGCACACGATGCTTGGCCAGCATCTCAGGATTGAACTGCCGCAGCTC
>CAMYVQ010000045.1 GCA_947302435.1 uncultured Prevotella sp.
TCTGCCCATTAGAAACCACATTGAATTTGTTCCCTTCGATTTCTATGTGCTTACCCGTATCTTTAAACAAGCCGTTTACGGTTGAAATAAACCCATCAATATGTGCTTTCATCTCAGCCTGCTTTTCTGAGGAAGCATCAATCATTGCCATACGATGGTACATCATTGATGGCCCCGTCTTCATGTCGAACATATAGAATTCAAGATCTTGGGTCAATGCATTGGCCACCTTGCGCTTGTCACGCATGGCAATATTGTCAATAGAAGGTACAAATACTATTTGTTTTTTATCAACGAGATTTTCAAGGGCTAACTTGTAGATTTCGTTGAGCAACGTGGTTTTGCCACTACCATTGATTCCAACGATGATGTTCACATCCTCATTGGCATTGAAGTGAACAATATACTTGCCCCAAAGGCAAGTTGAGATTTCTCTAATTTTGGAGTACGACATAAAGCCTATTCTTTAATCAGTTCGTTACTTCTGGATGAGTACATACCATATTATAATAATACGCATGCAAAATTAATTATATTTTGCCAAAGCAAAGAATAAATCTATAATTTCTGCAATATTCATATCAAATGACGGTGTAATCCAATACTGATTGCACCGTCATTTGATATATGAATGGCAGAACCCTCAATTAATTAAATTTGCAGAATCAGAATACTGCGGCTCTTGTGACCACTTTCTTTAGTGCTGAAACGGGGAATCCAATTCGCTGGAGAAACTCGTCAAATCGCGAGTATTCTTTATATGGGATTGTCACCTCGTATGTCATCAGTTCGTTGGCATCCTCTGAAGGTATGGGTTCAAACTCATACAGTGAATTTGTATCAGGAAGATACTCTTCGGGAAGTGCCGATGGCTGAACGAGCTTTATGTTGTGGTAATGAATATCATTGTCGATGTCAACTATATACAGATAACCATCGTTAGGATGGGCTATTAAGTCGTGCAAGGAAATTTCCTTGCCGATATATTTTTGTAGACTGGCAATATTGATACGTAGTACAAGCCATCGGTTGTCCTGTTCGTCACGATCAACCCAATAGAAGAGATAGTCGTCGCCCTTGTCGCTGACATAGTGGGACAGGAAAGGCCCGTCAAAATATATCAAATCGGCTATCTTTTTGAACCCACTGAAGTCATATTCTATATCAAATCCTTGTACGTCTTTCATCATAACTGCTTTTCTATTTTAAATGTTCTGTTGAGGTCGCATCCCTCAAATTCATAAAAGTCAAAATGTCCATTGACACTTGGTTGGGTCATCATGCCGTCTTCATTGGATAGCATACCATTTGATAGTGAATCGCCTACGGATAATGCAGCTCGCTTGTTGGCCTTACACAAAGCGGTGTAAATCTTTCAGCTTTCTGCGCGTCAGCAAAGCATGACAAAGATAGCAGGGATGTTGTACATTTTCCACTATCAATGTCGGATAGCATTCTTTTGGGGTTACTAATATATTGAGGGATATGGTTTTGGTGGATACCATCAGAAAAGGCAAATCTCCATGCCACCCGATTCTCAGGAAAGAATAATGCTGGAAGCTGACAACCTTTTGTTATCAGTTTCTCTATCAAATCATGATACTTAAACACCTTATTTTTCATTTAGCGTTTTTCCTATCTATAAATATTCATTGCCTTTTATGATGCAAAAGTAATAAATTTTGGAACGTAATCCAAAAAATCAGTATAATTTTTTGGATTACGTTCCAAAATATTACTATGTTTTGCTGAGAAATTACTTTACGTACTTCCGGCCACCCTTGATGTAAAGGCCGTGGGCAGGCTCTTTCTGCAGGCGAACGCCTTCGATGCTGTAGATGGCATCGGCAGACGGTGCAGTCGATGGCAACTGCTCAATGCCCAAAACCTTGTTGAGAACAGCATTGAAGTACGGGCCCATCACGTATGACTCACGACCAGGCTGGCTTGCCGTGCCATAGACAGCGTAGGCACTGCCACCGGGAATGACTTTCTGGCCATGAGTGCGATAGAAGCCGGGACCGCGGTCGCCGTTGCGGAACTCATAGACGTACTTGCCATTGGCATCATCGGCCACAAGCGAATCGCAGTAGAAGCCTTTGGCATAGGTGTTGGCAACCGACACATTGGAAGCCAACGATGTGGGTACGAATCTCGGAGCGGCGGTCTCTGAACTGAACACCACGGAACGGGCGGCAGGGATGATCTTGCCAATGGCCAGAGCCGTCACTTTCATGGTGTCCACATCGCCGGTCTCGTCGCGATTGCCCACCGACCAGACTTTCACGCCCTTGGGAATGATGACGGGATAGGTGGTGGAGAAAGCACCCCAGTAGCGGTTGGCCATCGTGTTCTCCGGATCCACTTCGAATGTCTCAGGCACAAGGGTCTTCTCAGTGCGCGGATCATAGCTCACATGAGGCGGCTGGTTGTAACCACAGTTCTGGGCAATGACCTGGGCACGGTAGGCATAGTCGTCCATCAAGTGAGGGAAGGTGTAGCGCGTCTCATAATTGGTGGCATTGATAATGAGGCGATAATCGTTGCCCGACTGATCCCAGTTCACAATCTCCTCGCGCCAGTCGCCCAACAGGTCGCCCAACACGCAGGGATTATACTTCGTGCCGTTGTTCAGGTTGCCGATGGTATAGTTGCCACCGTTCACCTGCATGCGCCAGAAACCTTTCTCTGTGGGGTTCCAGTATTCCAGCACCGACTTGTCATAGAAGTCGTCGGCCAGTGTCTCGTTCCAGTAGATGCGGTTGTTCAGCGAAGCACCGCCGCCGTGGCTCACGGTATTGGAGATGACGTTGCGGTCGGTGTCGTAGAGTGTGGCCATGTTGTCGCTGGCCTGCCAGTAGGCATTCTCCGTCTCGGGGTCGAAGTGGGCCATGATGCCGCGGCCTGTGTCGTCGCCGGCTTCAGTGCGCCAGAGCACCTCACCCGTCAGGGCATCGCGAAGGTCGGCTCCGTAGGGCTTGTGCTCATGCACCATGAAGTACTCCTGTCCGGGGCGCGAGGGGATGAAGTCGCTGACATGGAAAGCATCGCCATGTTGGAATCCAGTGCGATAGAGCGTAGTGCCGTCGGGCTTCAAGGCTCCCGAACCATAGAAAATCTCCTGCTTGCCGTCACCGCTCACGTCGCCTGCACTCATCCAGTGGGCACCTTCGCCATAGACCGATTTGTTCAGGTTCTTCACCGTGCCGTCGGCGTAGGTCACCGTGCCGGCATTCGCAGCCGTTCCGCGGTGCAGCCAGCGCATCGTCAGGTTGGTTCCGTCCCAGTCGTAGGCACCGATGTTACAACCACTATAATATCCGCGCGCGAAGATAGCCGACGGATTCTCGTCCTCACCGTCAAGCCAGGCAATGCCTGCCAGATAGCGCTCAGAGCGGTTCTGCTTCTCGTCGCCCCAGAAGCCTGTCGACACGTCGCCGTAAGCCGTATGGTACTTGATGGTTTTCAGTTCGGCACCCGTCATGCCGTCGAACACAGTGATGTATTCCGAACCGTGATCCTGCTTGCCACGTCCGCTCTTCAGGTTCTCATTGGGATTGTCACCGTCAAGGAGCACATAGTTGCCTTCGCCGTCGATGGCACCCGGTGCCGTCTTCACCATGAACTCACCGAATCCGTCGCCGTCGAGATCCCAGGCCACGAAGGGCGTGGTGTGCGCCGAGTTGAACATGTTATTGCCCGTGTGGAGCATCCACAAACGGGTGCCGTCGAGCTTGTAGCACGAATAGAAAGCAGGCGAGGTGGTGCCGTTGCTGGCAGCATCCTTCTCGTTGGAAGGTGCCCATTTCAAGATGATCTCATACTCGCCGTCGCCATCCATGTCGCAGAACGAGGCATCGTTGGGCGTGTAGGTGGCCCCCTGCGTGGTGGGATCCTGGGGCGCACCGCCCTGCAGGGTGATATACTTCGTCTGGTTGCTCCATGCCGGACCGCTTACCTCGGTTTCCACCAGACTATTGGCATCGTCATAGACCTCCAGTTTGTAGTAGTTGCCGGCAGCACCGTTGGAATCAAGGAAGTTGGTCTTGCCCATGATGAAGTTGCCACCGTTCAGTTTGGCAGACTGCGTAGCAGCCGAAGTGCCACGGTAGAGGCGGAACTTGTAGTTGCGCGAATCGCTCTTGCGGGCACGCCACGACACAAGGTTGCCTGTCGAGTGCAACGCCATCAGTCCGCGCTTCAAGGCCACGGGCTGACCTTTGGCGGGACGGTTGGTCACGGTGAAGCTGACAGCAAATGAGAACACCTTCTCGCCGTCCTTGTTGATGGCCACGCTGAGCGTGTTGTTGTCCGTGCTATAGTCGGTGGCCACGGCATAGCCGCTGCCCAGTTCGGGTTGCAGCGTAGCCTCGAAATCAGTGGGATGGGCAAAAAGCTTCTGTGTGAAACGCACGCTCTGGCCGTTCTTCAGTCCCTTCACCAAGTCGTAAAGACTGGTTGTGACCGCTTCGTCGGTGCCTGTCTTGGCCTTGCAGGTAAAGTCGGAAAGATAGTGGGACACATCGAAGACCTTCTCGTCGACCACGCCCTCAATCACGATGTTGCGGAAAGCCATCGACTTGGGATTGGCGTTGTCCACACCGTTGAGCTGATAGATAGACAATGTCAGCAGCAGGCCGTTGCTGTTCACCACCATATCGGCAATCTCGTATTCGTTATGGGCATAGCCCGTGGCGTTCGACGCATCGATCTTGTTGCGCAGAATCGTGACGGGAGACAGTTCCTGAGCCGTTCCGCCCTGTGGTTTCAGCATGGCCGTAACGGCACCGCCATCGGTACCCACACGGACACAATCGAAACTGACGCGCGTCAGTTTCAGCGTATGGCCGGTAGCTGGCTTGACACCGAAAGTGATGTCGTGGCCTGCCGTGGCACTCTCAACCCTCGTAGCAGGCGTGAACGACGCAAACGGCGGCACGTATGTCACTGCGGTGTAGCCGTCGCCGGCATTGCTGTTTTCCAGCTTGGTCACCGTGGCAATCTTGCTTCCCTGTGTGTAGGAAGTCGACAACAGCGAGGTGTAGGACTCGTCGCCAGTCGTTTGAACCAGCGAAAGGTTCTCAACGTCGCTCAGCTCCCACTTCACACTGACTTTCTGAGCCGCAACGTTCAGGGCGGCCAGAACCAATAGCATCAACGATGTAAATAATCTTTTCATCTGTTTAGTAGTAGTTTGATATTGAATTGCCTGCAAAGTTACGATATTTTGACTGACACAACAATTATTTCCCTTTTTTTTCGTACTTTTGCGCAAAAATCAAAGTAAAATGTCACAAGACAACCTACTGAATCCCCCTGACTATCGCCACGATACCGTGCTGCCCCTTCCCATGGAGGTCACTGCCGACGCATGGGCCGTCGATGCGGCCTGCTCGGGCAACCCCGGCCCCATGGAGTATCAGGCCATCGACCTGCAGACGGGTCAGCGCGTGTTCCATTTCGGCCCCATGCATGGCACCAACAACATCGGCGAGTTCCTCGCCATCGTGCATGCCCTGGCCCTCTGCTGGCAGCAGGGCCTGTCGCAAAAAACCATCTACAGCGATTCCTACAACGCCATTCTCTGGGTGAAGAAGCGGCAGTGCAAGACAAAATTAGAGCGCACTCCGCAGACGGAGCCGCTCTATCAGATTATCAGCCGTGCCGAACGCTGGCTTCAGACCCACGACTACCGCAACCCCCTCGTGAAGTGGGAGACAGCAAAGTGGGGCGAAGTGCCCGCCGACTTCGGAAGGAAGTAACCAAACAAAAAGCCTATACCCCAAAACTACTCTAAATAGTCAAACAGATCTATGGTTTCTGCTGACGACGGGTACACGCCATCGCCTTCCTCAACAGGAACGAACGGTGCTTCCTCCTCTATTCTTGTGATGCCACTTGCCTTGTTGACATAGAAATGCACAATGGCACCTGTATAGCTGCGGAACACCACTTGATACGTAGAGTCCGACTCCTCACCCATCTGTAGATACATCATGCCCGGATTGTCCTTCGCCACACTCCAGTCATATTCCTCATGGCAATAGTTGCTCACGCCCTCGAATGCCATTTCTTCCGTAATGGTTTTCGACGTATCTTCCGTTTGCACATGATGATTCCGGCAAGAGCACAGAAACAAGGCAGCAAATACGAATGTGAAGGAAAAACATTTCATCATCATACCTAAATTCATTTGAATCAGAAGGAAAAAAATTACAAAATATCGAGGAAATTCATCTCAATACAATTTCATGGGACAGGCAACAGATCTGATTGCCATCGAAACACTGCCTGTCAATCATCACGGCATTGGCCGGCAATTGCGGAGCACGTGTGCCGTCGGTGACAGTGATGGGAGCTGTCTCTACCCGGATTTCGTCCCAAAGGTCTTGTTCGAGAAACGACTGGAGCGTGCGGGCGCCACCCTCCACAATGAGCGACTGTATGCCATGGGCGTACAGGCTCTCCATGTTGAGCGGATGCTGACGGTCGATGATCATACGTTTCGGATTGGGACCTTCCCAATGGCGGACGGTGAGCTGCGGATGCTCGCGCTCATCGGTCACACGGCCTACGAGGATGGCATCTTCCTCAGCACGCAGTTTGTGGGAGAGCATCTGCGTGAAAGGTGTGGAGATGGCGAGCGGACGGAAATGGTCGTCGATGAAACCGTTTGCCGTCTGCGCCCATTTCAGGATGATATAAGGACGATGCAGACGGTGGAACGTGAAGAAGCGACGGTTGAGTGCCTTGCATTCTGCCTCCAGCACACCCACGGTGACATCGATACCGGCATCGCGCAGTTTCTTGATGCCTCGTCCCTGCACCTCGGCAAACTCGTCGATGCAGCCTACGACCACACGGCGGACACCTTTCCTGACAATCAGGTCGGCACAGGGGGGAGTCTTGCCGTAGTGCGAACAGGGCTCCAGCGACACATAGAGGGTGGCATCCTTGAGCAGTGGCTCGTCTTCAGGACGAACCGAAGCGAAAGCGTTCACCTCGGCATGCCCCTGACCGCAGCGCACATGGTAGCCCTCGCCAATGATGGTGCCTTTTGCTACGATCACAGCTCCCACCATGGGGTTTGGCTTGGCGTTCTGCTGTCCGCAACGGGCCAATTGCAGACAGCGACGCATGTATTTCTCGTCTTCCGTCATACCGTTTCTGTTCATACCAAACACCTATCTTTAGTCTTGGAAATAGACACGCTTCACACGGTTCGACACACCCGTCAGCACTTCGTAGGGAATCGTCCCGATGATGTCGCTGAGCACGGTGACAGGCAGGTCTTGTCCGAAAATCTCCACCATGTCACCCTCCTTACAGTCGATGCCTGTGACATCGACCATGGCCACATCCATACAGATATTCCCCACATACTCCGCCTTCTGCCCACAAACCAAGCAATAGCCTTGGCGGTTGCCCAGACGACGGTTCAGTCCGTCGGCATAGCCAATGGGGATGGCGGCAATCACGCTATCGCGCTCCAGAATGGTGCGGCGGCTATAGCCTATGGAGTCGCCTGCCTTCACATGGCGCATCTGCAAGATGGTCGTCTTCAGGGTGCTGACACATTCTAAGCCCCCTAAGTTAGAGGACAAGTATGGCTCTACACCATAAAGTCCGATGCCCAGCCGGCACATGTCGAGCTGACGTTCAGGGAAGTGCTCAATGCCGGCAGAGTTGTCGATGTGGCGCAGAATCTTGTGTGGGAAAGCCTCTTGCAGCTTGCGGCTTCCCTCGTCGAAGAGCGCGAACTGACGGTCAGAGAAATCATTGAGTGTATCGCTGTCGGAGCCTACGAAATGCGAGAACACCGAACGCGGGATGATGGCCGCCTGATGCTTCAGCACATCGATGAGCCTGTCCATGTCGGCCTCCGGGTCGAAGCCCAAGCGATGCATGCCCGTGTCAAGTTTCACATGTACAGGCCACCCCGTGATGCCTTCCTTACGGGCGGCACGGATGAGCGCGTCCATCAGCCGGAAGGAATAGACCTCCGGCTCCAGATCGTAGTCGAAGAGTGTCTTGAACGATGTCATTTCGGGATTCATCACCATGATGTTGGCCGTGATGCCTGCCTTACGCAGTGCCACGCCCTCGTCGGCCACGGCCACGGCCAGATAGTCCACCCGATGCTCCTGCAGGGTCTTGGCAATCTCGACGGCACCCGCCCCGTAGGCATCGGCCTTGATCATACACACCATCTTTGTGTCGGGGCGTAGGAAAGAGCGGAAATGGTTCAGGTTGTCAACCACGGCCTGCAGGTTCACCTCCAAGATGGTCTCATGCACCTTCTGCTCCAGCAGTTCGGTAATATGCTCGAAGCCGAAACGGCGTGCGCCCTTCAGCAGAACCACCTCATGATGAAGGGCACTGAAGGCCTCACTGCCCAAAAACTGTTCCACGTCATGGAAATAATAACACTCCGGCACGTCAATCAGCCCGGCCTGTTCCACGATCTCGTCGCCAATGCCGATGAACTTGCTGACACCGCGGCTCTTGCAGAGGTTCGACACCTGCCTGTAGAGCGAAACGGGGGTCTCGCCACTCTGATAGATGTCGCTCAGAATAAGGGTCGTCCTCCCCTTCTCCCCTCCATTTTCTCCCGTCTTCTCACTCTCCACCCTCCGCTGTACGAAGTCGAGGGCAATGTCGAGCGAGTTGATGTCGTTGTTATACGAGTCGTTGATCAGTGTCAGTCCGCGCTGGCCCTCCTTCACCTCCAAGCGCATGGCCACTGGTTCGAGCAACGGCATGCGCTCGGCCAGTTCGTCAGGTGTCAGCCCCAAATAGAGTGCAGTGGCAGCACAGGTGATGCTGTTTTCCACCGAAGCCTCGTCGATGAAGGGAATACTATAGGAGCCTTCCGTTCCTTTATATCTATACTTGATGAGGGTGGAGTCCTTGCTCTCGATGCTCTCCACCCTGAACTCCACGCCGTCGTTGACCCTCGACCATCCGATACGCTCGCCCTTGTAACCCGAACGACGTATGCAACGGCTCACAATATCGTCATCGCTGGGATAGACGATGGCCTGTGTGCCGTGGAACAGGAGGAGCTTCTCCATGCACTTCTCTTCCAAGGAACGGAAGTTCTCCTGATGAGCCGAGCCTAACGACGTGAGCACACCGATGGTGGGCTGAATGATGTCGTGAAGAGCCTCCATCTCGCCCGGCTGACTGATACCGGCCTCGAACAGGCCCACCTGTGTCTGTTCGTTGAGCAACCATACCGAGAGAGGCACGCCAATCTGCGAGTTGTAACTGCGCGGAGAGCGTGTGACGGTGAACATTTTTGAATCGGTTGCGGTGCGTGGAGAATTGACTCCCGAAAGCAATTGGTAGAGCCATTCCTTCACCATGGTCTTGCCATTGGAGCCTGTGATGCCCACAATGGGAATGCCGAACTCGTCGCGATGCCGTTCGGCCAGTCGCTGCAGTGCGGCCAAAGGCGAGGTGACCCGTAGGAAATTGGCTCCGGGATAGTCGTCGGTCGAGGGTACATCCTCCACCACGAACGAGCGCACACCGCGCCGATAGAGTTCAGGAATATACTTATGCCCGTCGTTGCGCTGCGTGCGCAGGGCGAAGAAGAGTGTCTGTTCAGGGAAGCGAAGCGAACGGCTGTCAGTGAGCAGCCATCCCACAGTGGTCTCTGACTCTCCGAAACGGCGTGCGCCAATGAGCGTCGCCACCTTCTCAATGCTGTAGGTCATTGCTGTAATGAATGTTTAATTCATGCAAAATTACAAAGAATAGCCGAGAAAACATGTATTTTTAAGATGATTAACGCTTTCTCTAAAAACTTCATTGAACATCAACTTTTACTTCCAACGCTCCAACAGCTCCTCCTCACGTCTCTTGGCATCGGCAAGAAAACGTTGATATTCGGGACTTTCGGGATGGAAAGGTCGGTGGGCAAGGGCCTCCTTGATGGGCTTCCACTCTTGAAGGAACTGCTTGGCACGGGGAGAGAAATAATGAGCGACCAATTGCTGCCAGATGTATTCCACGGCCTGAGCCGAGGGATGGAGCATGTCCTCCTTGTAGAAACGATAGTCGCGCAGTTCGTCGAGCACGATTTCGTAGGCAGGGAAATAAGTGAGTGAAGACTGATTGGCAGAGAGCGAAGAATCGCGAAGCAACTGGTCGACAGCAAGAAGTAGAGTTGCCTTCGACAACTGGCTTCCGTGGAAACCGTATTTGGCATAGCGGATGGGGCTGACGGTGAAGACGACCTGCACATCGGGCGTATGGGAGCGCAACACGCTGACCATTGCCTTCAGGCTATTTACGGTCTCGCTGAGCGACAATTCCTCTTCAGAAAAGAGCCGCTGGGGGCGTTTTTGGCAGTTGTCGACAATCTCCCCCGTCTCTTTCAGGCGATAGACGTGGTTGGTGCCTAATGTGATAAAGACCACACGGGGAATCTGCGGCAGTTTCTCGATGGTGTGAAGTACCGAAACGGGATTGTACATCGTACCGAAGGGATTCACCGTGACGGGGAACCGCTCTTCGCGGAACCGCTGGCCGATATTGTCGGCAAAACAAGAGCCCACAAAGAGAACGGGTTCCAAAGGTTCGATGCGGAACGGGGGATCGGGGATGGTGACAGGCGTTCTAAACTCCATATCTAACAATCAGGCTCATCGTTCGTCGACAATCTTATAGTCGGGGTACTCGTTCTTGGGGAAGATAAAGAGCTTGTCGTCGATACCCCCAGCCTTGAAGTCGCTGAAATAGATATTGGCCCAGAAGAAAGCCACCTTGATACGCAGACGGCGGGGCTTATGGGTGACGGGTTCCAAGTAGGCCTCAATATGGCTCATGTTCGTGTTGGCTCCGGGTTTGGCACGCAGCGTGACCACCATGTCGCCCTTTTCCTTGGCAATGCTGTAGGTGAAGTCGTCGCGGTTGAACTTGAACTTCTGCAACAGCTTGTCCTTCTTGTTCACCTTCGGGTCGTGAATCTCCACGATGCCCTTCCCCTTGCGCAGAATATACTTGATGTCGCCATTGTCCCAGATGATGCTCTTCCGGGTAGTGGACTTGCTCTTGTTGCCCTTGTACCAGCCAGAGCCTTCCGAGGAATAGATTTTCAGGATGCTGATGCGGTAATGGAACGAGGCACCTTCAGCTCCATAGATCATCTCGTAGGCATCGTCGAACACCCGACGCGCCTGCCGGGCGTTGGGAGTCTCCGTTTCCTGGGCCGACGCGCCCAAGCCCACCAACAACAGGAAAAACAATATCAGTCGACGCATAAGGCTCTCTCGTTTCAATTTTCAATTCCCAGTCCACGAACCACCTGCTCCACGACCTTCGGGAAGTGCTCCATCTCCAAGACATGCTCTTTTTCCGCGATTTCATCGACCGTATCGTCGGGCGAGAGCGGCGTGCGGAACTGTGCGATGATCTCCCCACCGTCGCACACATTCGAGACGTAATGGACGGTCATGCCCGTTTCGGTCTCGCCGGCAGCCTTCACGGCCTCATGCACATGGTGCCCCCACATGCCTTTGCCGCCGTATTTGGGCAGAAGCGAAGGATGGATATTGACGATGCGACGGGGAAAAGCCTCCACCAGGAAATCGGGGATGATGGGCAGAAAACCAGCCAAGACGATGAATCCGATGCGATATTGCTCCATGAGGGGCATGACGACATCGGGGGTGTTGAGTTCGGACTTTGACAAAACGACAGAAGGCACTCCAAGGCGTTCGGCCCTGACGAGCGCGTAGGCATCGGCCTTGTTGCTGACGACCAAAGCGACATGAATCAGTTCGGAATCCTTGAAATATCGGATCAGATTCTCGCAGTTGGTTCCGCTCCCCGAAGCAAAGATGGCTATGTTTGTCATTATGTGTTCAATTAGCAGTTCTCAATTCAATACGATGCCTGACAGGGTATGCCGGCAGCAATGACACGGTCGCGAATGGCATCAAGCTCTTCACGGGTGGCCTTGCTTAACGACGGGTCGGGGGTCTCACGGTCGATGGTATAGACCATCACCTCCTGCGGACGAATCGACTTCATCACCTCCAGCCAAGGCGCAACATATTCGTCAGTGGTGTTCGTGACACCGGGGCCATGCATAAAGATGGTCTGGATGATGATGTGGCCCTCGAACTTCTTCATGCAGTCCACAATACGGTCAAGATTGAAGACACCGGCAGGGCGGTCCACCTTCTTAATATACTGAGGGTCGACCGTGTCGAGCTTCAGGATATTGTTGTCGACACGCATGAGTGCCTCACGGACACGCTGGCTATGAATAAGGGTGGAATTGCTCAACACCGACACCTTGGCCTTGGGACAATAGCGGTCGCGCAGGGCAAGGGTGTCGCTGATAATATCGGGGAAACGGGGGTGACAGGTGGGTTCGCCATTGCCTGCAAACGTGAGCACATCGGGCAACTGGCCTTCTGCCACCATCTGTTGCAGACGTGCCTCCAGCTTCTCGGCCACCTCCTTCCGGGTGGGCAGGGGCTTCAGCGGGCGATGGTCGTCGTTGAAGCCGCACTCGCAATAAATACAGTCGAAACTGCACACCTTACCGTCGGCAGGCAGCAGGTTGATACCTAATGAAAGACCCAAACGGCGACTATGGATAGGGCCAAAAATGGGCGATGGATAGATAACAGTACTCATAATCGACAGCAAAGGTACAATTAAGTAAGCAAAAGAAGTAAGCAAACGGCCAAATTTTTATACGTTTTTATGCAAATTAAAGTTAAATGAGACACTTTTTATACTAACAACTCAAAACTTCTACACCCAAACTCACAACTCTTTTGTACCTTTGCACCGAATTTGGTGTAATATGTCCAATTAGCTAATGGGAAAAAGACATAAACCGACCCCGCGCCGTCAAGGTATGCAGGCCGTTACCCTATGCATTAGCACCACAATGGTGCTTATCTTATTGGGGCTTGTAGTGCTTTCGGCACTTACCACACGCAATCTTACGAACTACGTCAGAGAGCACCTGACCGTGACCGTGATGCTGGGCGACAGCGTGACGGCCAAGGAGGGCATGGCTTTGGGAAACGAGCTGAAGAGTGCCTACTACGTGAAGGATGTGACCTATATCAGCAAGGAGCAGGCACTGAAGGAGCAGACCGAGGCCATGGGCAGCGACCCTTCGGAGTTCTTGGGCGTGAACCCCTTTGTGGCTACATTGGAGATGCACCTGAAAGCCGACTATGCCAATTCCGACTCACTGCGTATGATTGCCGACGCACTGAAACAGAACCGGCAGGTGACCGACGTGACCTATCATGAGAATTTGGCGGAGCAGATGAACCACAACCTGAACCGCATTTCGATGATTCTCCTGGCCTTGGCCGTGCTGCTGATCATCGTCAGCTACTCGCTCATTTCCAATTCCGTAAGGCTCGACATCTATTCGCGCCGCTTCTCCATCCACACCATGAAATTGGTGGGCGCATCCTGGTCGTTCATCAGATGGCCGTTCCTGCAGCGTGCCTTCAACATCGGCTTTGTGGCCTCCGTCTTCGCCTGTGCGGCCTTGGGCGGCATCGTCTACAGCCTCTACCAGTACCAACCGGGCATCGAAGAGGTGATTGCCTGGCCCGAAATAGCCATCATGGCCATTGCCGTATTTGCCTTCGGCTTCCTCATCACGCTGTTCTGCACGCTGATTTCAGTCAACAAGTTCCTGAGAATGACAGCTGGGGAAATCTATAAAATCTAAAAATCAAATATTGAAAAAACAAATAGCAATCATGGATAAACGCGATTTTGCTTTCGGACGAATGAACTTCATCCTGCTGGCAGCAGGAATGATTGTCGTCATCATTGGTTTCATACTGATGGGAGGCCCCGGATCGACCGACACGGCCTACAACCCTGACATTTTCAGTGTGCGCCGCACCAAGGTGGCCCCCATTGTGTGCCTCATCGGCTTTGTGTCGATGGTCTATGCCGTCGTTTATAAAAACAAAAAAGAAGGAAAGGAGAATGCAGAATGACATGGATTGAGACCGTAATCATTGCAATTGTCGAAGGACTGACGGAGTTTCTGCCCGTATCGTCGACGGGCCACATGATCATCACGCAGAACCTGCTGAATATTCCGCAGGGCGACCCGTTTGTCCACGCATTCACATTCATCATACAGTTTGGCGCCATCCTTTCAGTGGTATGCCTGTACTGGAAGCGTTTCTTCCAGTTCGACAACTCACCGGCTCCCGAAGGAAGCGGCCTGTTCCAGAGACTGAAGCACAGGTTCTATTTCTACTGGCTGCTCATTGTGGGCGTGCTGCCTGCCGTGATCATCGGCCTTTTAGCAAAGAAGTCGGGCCTGCTCGACTGGCTCCTTGACAGCGTGGAGGTAGTGGCCGTGATGCTGGTAGTGGGCGGCATCTTCATGCTCTTCTGCGACAAGCTGTTCAACAAAGGCAGCGATGCCAACGCCATCAACGAGAAGCGGGCGTTCAACATCGGCCTGTATCAGTGCATTTCAGTCATCCCCGGCGTTTCGCGCTCCATGGCAACCATCGTGGGCGGCATGACGCAGGGACTGACCCGCAAGCGAGCCGCCGAGTTCTCGTTCTTCCTGGCAGTGCCCACCATGGCCGGTGCCACGCTGCTCGACCTGCTCGACCTGCTGAAGGAAGACACGGCATGGGCCACCACCCACAACATCACCATGCTTCTGTTGGGCTGTGCCGTGGCCTTCATCGTGGCCCTGCTGGCCATGAAATGGTTTGTCAATTTCCTTACGAAATACGGCTTCAAGGCATTCGGCATCTACCGTATCATTGTCGGCAGCATCATCATTATCCTGTTGCTGACGGGCCACTCACTTGCAATGGTTGACTAATGAACTTTCAGGAAGGCGAATTCATCTACATCAACAAGCCTTACCGGATGTCCTCGTTCGGTGCGCTGGCCTATGTCCGCACACGCCTGTCGAAAAAACTGGGCGTGAAGCGGCTGAAGACAGGCCATGCCGGGACCTTGGATCCCTTGGCCACGGGCGTGCTGATTCTCTGCACGGGCAAGGCCACGAAAAAGATCGAGAGCCTGCAGCTGCAAGACAAGGAATACACCGCCACCCTGCAATTGGGGGCCACTACGCCCTCCTTCGACCGCGAGCATACCGTGGACATGACCTATCCCACGCGCCATATCACCCACGCCCTCATTGAAAGTGTGCTCCCCGGCTTTGTCGGCGAGATCATGCAAGCGCCCCCGCTCTTCTCCGCCGTGATGGTCGACGGCCACCGCGCCTACAAGCTGGCCCGCAAGGGCAGCGACATGGAGCTGAAGGCCAAGCCCGTGCGCATCGACGAGATAGAGCTGACCCATTTCGACCCCGAAAAGATGCAGATGAGCATCCGCGTGGCCTGTGGAAAAGGCACCTATATCCGCTCGCTGGCCCGCGACATCGGACTGGCATTGGGCAGCGGGGCCTTCCTCACCGCGCTCTGCCGCACCCGTTTGGGCAATGTGCGCATCGAAGACTGCCTGACACTCGACGAGTTCCCCCACTGGTTGGAGAATCAGCAAATTGAAATGGCGTAATTACTGTTATATCGTTATGACGTCATCGAAATATTGAAAAAACAGAAATATGAAACTGTCACAATTCAAATTCAAGCTCCCGGAAGAGCTCATCGCCCTCTATCCGCCTCATCGCGCCTTCGAGAATGAAGACGGAACCGTCGACCGTATCTATAACCGCGACCAGTGCCGTCTCATGGTGCTGCACCGAAAGAGCGAGAAGATCGAACTCTTCAAGAAAGATGCCGACGGCAACGACACCGAAGAGTTCCTGACCTTCCGCGACCTCGTGAACTATTTCAGCGAGGGCGACACATTCATCTTCAACGACACGAAGGTGTTCCCGGCCCGACTGTATGGCACCAAGGAGAAGACAGACGCGAAGATCGAGGTGTTCCTGTTGCGCGAACTGAACGAGGAACTGCGCCTGTGGGACGTGCTCGTAGAGCCTGCACGCAAGATTCGCATCGGCAACAAGCTCTTCTTCGACGGCGACGGCCCCATGGTGGCCGAGGTCATCGACAATACCACCTCGCGCGGACGTACCCTGCGCTTCCTCTACGACTGCGACCACGACGAGTTCAAGCATGAGCTGTATGCGCTTGGCGAGGCCCCCCTACCCCGCTACATCGTGGAGCGCCGCAAATGCGAGGACGACGACATGGAGAACTTCCAGACCGTCTTCGCCAAGAACGAGGGTGCCGTCACCGCCCCCTCTACGGGTCTCCACTTCAGCAAGCAACTGATGAAGATGATGGAGATTCGCGGCTTCAACTTCGCCTATCTCACCGTACACTGCGGACTGGGCTCGTTCGACCCCATCGAAGTGGAGGACCTGACGAAGCACAAGATGAACTCCGAACAGATGGTCATCACTGCCGAATGTTGCAAGATGGTGAACGAAGCCAAGACGTCTGGCTACCACATCTGCGCCGTGGGTGTCAGCGTAGCACGCGCCACCGAGTCGGCTGTGGGTACCGACGGCATGCTGAAGGAATACGACGGCTGGACCAACAAGTTCCTCTTCCCCCCCTACGACTTCGGACTGGCCGACTCGATGATTGCCAACTTCTACCATCCCGAATCCACGATGATGATGGCCACGGCTGCTTTCGGCGGCTACGACTTGGTGACCGAAGCCTACAGGCTGGCACTGAAGCACAAGTTCATGTTCGGATGCTATGGCGATGCCCTCCTGATATTGAATGACTGATTCTGAACACATCGTCTATTTAGGTCTCGGCACCAATCTTGGCGACCGCCAGGAGAACATGCAGACGGCCTGCGCGAAAATAGAGAAGCTGATTGGCCCCATTGTGCGCCAATCAGCTTTTTTCGAGACCCAGCCCTGGGGCTTCGAGTCAGAGCATGCGTTCCTCAATGCCGCCGTTTGCTGCCAAACGCCCTGTTCGCCGCGCGAAGTGCTCCGCCTTACGCAGCAGATAGAACGCGAGATGGGGCGCACCCAGAAATCCGTCAACCGCGTCTATCACGACCGTCTCATCGACATCGACATTCTGCTCTATGACCGTCTTTCTGTCAACGAACCCGACCTGGAAATCCCCCATCCGCTGATGCGCGAACGCGATTTCGTGATGAAGCCCCTTCTACAAATCCTGCCTCCCGACTACCCTCTTTAAACGGTGCGCCTTGAAGGCCGTTCCCGCCATTCATCTTCGTTTACGTCGTCATTCAACTTGTTTCATCTCGTCGTTAAATTTCATTTGAACGACCATTGATGTTCAATGACGACATCATTCATCATCAACGGCGACACCATTGAATATCAATGGCGCAACCCCCTTTTTCAGACACAAAAAAAGGCCCCGCTCCGAAGAACGAGGCTGTAAGCTTGTCAGCGTTTTCTTGCTTATTTGCGCAGACCCAAAGCCTTCACGATAGCACGATAGCGGTTGATGTCTGTGTTGTAGAGATACTTCAACAGCTTGCGGCGACGACCTACCATCATGGTCAGCGAGCGGGCTGTCACATGATCCTTGTGGTTCTGCTTCAGGTGCTCGGTGAGGTGCTTGATACGATAGGTGAAAAGGGCAATCTGGCTCTCAGCCGAACCCGTGTTCTTGGCATCCTTGCCATACTCTGCGAAAATCTCTGCTTTTTTTGCTGAATCGAGATACATAATAGTAAATGTGTGATTAAATTTGTTGTGCTCTATAACATCTTTTCAACGCCCACTCTACTAATCACTGCGGGGCTTCGCGTCGTCAGATGCATCGGACTTTCCGAAAAGCGGGTGCAAAGGTACGAAAAAAACGCGAAACCAGCTCATTGGGACGGAAAATAATGCGTTTCAAGTGATAATGAAAGTTAAATTGACGGTCAAATCGATAAAATATTATCATTTCTGCATGTTTGACGTAATTTGTTTTTCCACTTTTTGCATCTTAAAGGGGAAAAGCAATCAATAATTGAAAAAGAATTTGTATATTTGCACACGAAAAAGATACTCGAAGCATTATGTCACGACAGCAGATGATAGACAAGCACAGGAACCTCTTCTGGTACACGCCCGACGACCAGAAGCACGACATCAGCGACGCCCTGCTCGTGGAGCGCATCCTCAACGACGGCACGCTCGACGACTGCCGCGAGCTCATCCAGGTGCTCGGAGGCAAGCGCGTGGCCGAGGTGTTCTTCTCAGCCACAGGCCGCCAGAAGCAGAACTACTACCCCGAAATCTATCACTTCTTCTCACTCGTACTCCGTAAATATGCATAGCGAGATTCTCAACGACCGCCAGCGCGAGCTGCTGTCCCTCATGGCACAGTTCCGCCGCGAGTACTACCTTGTGGGCGGCACAGCCATCGCCCTCTACCTGGGCCACCGCCGCTCCATCGATTTCGACCTGTTCAAGCCCGGAGCTATCAACCACAAGCGCAACCTTGACAAGATTGCTGCCACGCCGTTCGCCCACACCGTCACCCGCCGCGTGACGGAGCAGATGAACCTCATTGTCAACGACGTGAAGGTGACCTTCTTCCAATACCCCTTCCCCGTTGAGCCCACCGTCCGCTTCGAGCAGACCTTCCGCCTGCCGTCGCTGCTACAGCTCGCCGCCATGAAGGCCTACGCCCTGGGCCGCCGCTCCAAGTGGAAGGACTACGTGGACCTCTACTTCCTGCTGCGCGACCACTTCACCCTGGCCGACATCTGCGACGAGGGCACACGCATCTTCGGCGAGCTCTTCTCCGAGAAGATGTTCCGCTCCCAACTCTGCTACTTCGAGGACATCGACTACACCGAGGCCGTTGACTGGCTCATCGCTGTCCCACCCACCGACGAGGAAATCAAGCAGCGACTCACAGAGATTGCCGTGCAGGAAATCGAGGGGCTGTAATATATAAATACAAGGTACGAAATTCGGGAGGCCGACGCTGGCGATTCAGCGGTGGTCTCCCGAAGTCGTTCTATTGGGTCAAGTCACTCCCTTACCCAAATATCTCTAATCTTTCACCACGGTCTTTTCAAACATAAAAGAATAAGGCTTCTCGGAATAATACTTCACGATGACTGCATATCTTTGAGGTGACCTCGTATCGAAATGGATTTTGAAAGTCACATCATCTATTCGCTCTACATTAGAAACCGTGTATTCTCCTTTGTGGTCAGCCGTCAGTTGTGCAATGTATTTGTCTGCTTCTGGACAACTTTTCTGATTTCCACCAGCTTCGGCAAGCCCCAGGGTCATGGCAACCTGAAACGTAGTCTGTGTAATCTGATCTCTGATATGCTGGTTACTCCAAGTCGGATGCAATTTTCTGAGTTGTGCAGACATTCCCAACATATTGATGCCGTCTTGATATTTTATTCCGAGCATTTCGCATACTGCCGTCATCATTTCCCTGCGCTCTGTCTCCTTGTCTTTAATGACAACCTCTTTTTTCCTTATCCCAAGCCTCTCTTCAATTTCTGTCAACACCTCCGCAGTTTGAGTATCCTTCACGTTATATTTGTTGTTCTTATAGTCTTCTGCCAACAAAGCATCTAACAGCCATTTCTCTGCCATTATGTACTCATTATTATACTCTCCCCAATACTCCTTATATCTGTGGTTTATTTGCCAATCCCAACATTCACAATATTTGGCAGCTTTCTTATGCAAATTATCGTAAACTTTACTACGCTTGCTTTCCAACCATCCTTGATTACAACGGGCATAAACCACATTCCCCATCATGTAAAGTGTAACAACAGACATATCTTGATTTACTTGTTCCACAGCCGTATTTACCTCTTTCAATTTCTTTTGTGTGAGTGGCATTCCATTTTCTTTTACAATCTCTCCTACCTCCGCAATAAGACTACAAGGCAGTGGATTATCGTTGGGAGAGTTCAACACCTCCAGTTTTTTGTATCTTTGATTGTCCATTGTGATCATATCATCCCAATAATAACTTTCCCAAGAATTCAATTTGGATATGCATTTTTTCGGTAACACTACTTGTGACATTTTGCTGAGAATAGTTCCTCTTAAACCCGAATGAATAAGAGTATCAAGAGCGTGATTATAATCGGACAGCATTTCGCTGAGGTTCCATTTTTCGTAGTATTGAGAAAGCAAATATGCCACCCTTATAAGTTTTCCTGATTTGTCATAGACGAAACGGCCTCTGACACAAAAATTGGGATGGTTCTCAAAGACTCTGTAATTAGTCTCTATAGGGTAGGACACTTTCTGATTCTCACTTTTTTCACTAAAGAGCCATTCCCATCCCTTTGTCTGCTGATTGAAATCTTTTTTGTCATCAGCTATTGCAAACGAAATGTTTGTCAATAACAGAGCTACTATACATAAGATAAATTGTTTCATAGATGTATTAATTTTGATTGGTTTAACAGCGGTTAAAATGTGAGGGCACATGATCGCGCCCTCACCCGAGGCCGTCCTTTCCACGGGTCTGCAAAGAAGCTGCAATTTCTGGATGACCTGCCACCTCGTTTATAGTGATTTACTGATACTGGTAGAATTGTTTTACGCGAATGTCTAAGGCTTTGTTTTCGATCTCCTGATAATAAAGCACTTCTTTCAACACCCTTAGTTTCTTTACCTGATTCTTTTCATTAATTGTCTTTGCAAGTTTCCTGTAGTCCTCCGCATATATTCCATATTTTCCTTTCGGGTCAACCTTTTCATCAAACTTAAAC
>CAMYVQ010000046.1 GCA_947302435.1 uncultured Prevotella sp.
GCGACCCCAACCTTGGCAAGGTTGTGCTCTACCAACTGAGCTATTTCCGCATAAAACTTCAACCAAGTGAAGTGCATTTCTCTAAATGCGGTTGCAAAGGTACATACAATTTTTGAAACCGCCAAAACTTTTTGGAAGTTTTTTTTAATCCATTCTGTTTTTGTAGTCTTCGTAATTATACTCCCGGAGCATTACCAAAGTGCCGTCTGGTCGGGCTAAGGCAATGGCCGGATGCGAGATACCGTTGAACATGTTGGTTTTCACCGTGGTATAGTGAATCATGTCTTCGAAGATGACGTTTTCGCCCACTTGCAGCTCATGGTCGAATTTCCACAGGCCCATGAAGTCGCCGCTCAGACAACTGTTGCCACCGAGCCGGTAGAGATGCGGAATATTTGCATCAGGCACCGTTTCCTCGATGGTTTCCGCTCCGCGAACGGCAGGATGATAAGGCATCTCCAGGCAATCGGGCATGTGGCACGTAAAGCTGACGTTGAGAATGGCCGTGCGGATACCGTGGTCTTCAACGATATCAGCCACCTGACTCACCAATGGTCCCGTCTCCCAGGCGAAGGCGCTGCCGGGTTCGAGAATGATTTTCAGCCAGGGATAGCGCTCGTGCAAGCCCCGCAAGATGCTGATAAGCAAAGGAACATCGTAGTCTTTGCGCGTCATGAGATGGCCGCCGCCCAGGTTCAGCCATTTCAGTTGAGGGAACCATTTCGAGAATTTGCCCTCGATATGCACCAAAGTGCGCTCCAGCACATCGGCTCCGCTTTCGCAATGACAATGGCAATGGAAACCCTCGATGCCTTCGGGCAGCTGGGCGGGCATGGCTTCGGCATTAACTCCGAACCTCGTGCCCGGCGCACATGGATTGTAGAGGTCGGTACCCACCTCCGAATATTCGGGATTGATACGGATTCCGATGCTGGCCTTTCCTTTCACCTTATTATAATAACGCGCGTATTGCGAGAGCGAGTTGAATGTGATATGACTGGAACAGCCCACGATTTCGTCTATCTCGTCGTCGGTATAGGCTGGCGAAAAGGTATGGGCAGGAGCGCCGAACTCCTCTTTTGCAAGACGGGCCTCGGAGAGCGAGCTGGCCGTTGTGGCGCTGATGTATTCCCTGAAAATGGGGAATGTCTTCCACAGGGCAAAGGCCTTGAAGGCAAGAATGATTTCCACGTCGGCCTCTTTGGCCACCCGGGCAATAAGCCCCAGGTTGTTGCGCAGCCGTGATTCTTCCATCACATACATCGGCCGCCCTATTCCCTCGAATGTATTCAAATCTACTTTCATGACTGCAAAGATAAAGTAAATTATCGAAAGGCACAAATTCTGAACGATATTGTTTCGCCCGAAATCACTCACGGCGGAAAATTAAGATAAAGCAAGAAGTTGTTTGTTCTTTACAAATTTTATATGTTCAATATTGCTTATTACCGAATATTTTCATAATTTTGCATCGGAAAAAGCGAAACAAACGAATTATGAAACTCGTTGTAATGACAAAACCCACATTTTTTGTGGAGGAAGACAAGATACTGGCAGACCTCTTAGATGAAGGAGTGGACTACCTGCATCTGTACAAGCCCAATTCGTCTCCCCTTTACGCCGAACGGCTGCTGTCATTGCTACCCGAATGCTACTACAACAAG
Organism: uncultured Prevotella sp.; assembly: GCA_947302435.1. GTDB lineage: Bacteria > Bacteroidota > Bacteroidia > Bacteroidales > Bacteroidaceae > Prevotella. Next base: position 1,665 of record CAMYVQ010000046.1, read on the forward strand.
ATTGTCGTTCACGATCATTACTACCTGAAGGGAGAATACAACCTGAAGGGCATTCACATCGATTCGCCCGACGGTCCCCTACCCGACGGCTATCGCGGACGCTTTTCACGCACATGTACTGAACTCGACAAACTGAAGGAAGCAAAGAAGAAATCGGAATACGTACTGCTGAAATATATTCACGACAGCCAGAGCGAGCCCGACAAGAAAGCATGCTTCACCCAGGCAGAGCTCAACGAGGCATCGCGAAAGGGACTGATCGACCGCCACGTCTATGCGCTGGGCGGCATGAATCTCGACAACATACGGATGGCCAAGGACCTCGGTTTCGGAGGCGTGGTAATCTGCGGCGACCTTTGGAACCGCTTCGACATCCACAACGAGCGCGACTATGGCGAACTAATCAATCACTTCCTGAAAATCAGGAAAGCAATAGGATAAACTCAAAACAAACAATATCACCCAATGATTGACCCAAATTCATTTATGGTGTTCTCAGGCACTTGCACAAAGTACTTATCTGAGAAAATCTGCAAAAGCCTCGGTTGCCCCCTTGGCAATCTGGTCATAACGAAATTCTCTGACGGAGAATTTGCAGTTTCCTACGAAGAAAGCATCCGCGGAAGAGACGTCTTTCTCGTGCAAAGCACCTTCCCCAACTCTGACAATCTGATGGAGCTGCTGCTTATGATTGATGCCGCCAAGCGTGCTTCGGCAAAGAGCATCAACGCTGTCATCCCGTATTTCGGATGGGCACGACAGGACCGGAAGGACAAGCCGCGTGTGAGCATCGGTGCAAAACTTGTGGCCGACCTGCTCAGTGCCGCTGGTATCGACCGTCTGATCACCATGGACCTGCATGCCGACCAGATACAGGGATTCTTTGATGTTCCCGTCGATCACCTCTATGCCTCGGGCGTCATCCTGCCATACCTGCAGAGCCTGCACCTCGATAACCTGGTGATTGCCTCACCCGACGTGGGCGGTTCAAAGCGTGCCAACACTTTCGCCAAGTATCTGGGCTGTCCCCTTGTGCTCTGCAACAAGACACGTGCAAGAGCCAATGTGGTGGAATCGATGCAGATTATTGGCGACGTGAAGGACAAGAATGTGGTGATTGTCGACGATATGGTGGATACCGCAGGAACCATTTCGAAGGCAGCAGACATTATGAAGGCTGCCGGTGCCAAGAGCGTTCGCGCCTGTGCCAGCCATTGTGTCATGAGCGGTCCGGCAACTCAGCGTGTAGAAGAGTCTGCCCTCGAGGAAATTGTTTTCACCAACTCTATCCCCTACCGCAGCAATTGCTCGAAAGTGAAGCAGCTTTGCGTGGCCGACATGTTTGCCGAAACCATTCGCCGCGTGCTTGAGAACAAGAGCATCAGCGACCAGTACATCATCTAAAAACGGTATAACACAATCGATATAAGGTCCACTAGCAATAGTGGACTTTTTTAATGATATACAGCCATTGTCCGAACGCCACCTTATTATATACGCATACGCGCGCACGTGAAGGGATTTCAGAGAAGTGCAAAAGGGTTGCACTCTTAGTGCAGCCTATTGGCACTAATGGTGCAAAGCCTCTGCACCAATCTATCTGAAGTTATTTGCTAGTTTGAAAACTTTTTGGTACTTTTGCAGCATGAATCAACCTTGTATTTAATCTTTAAGCACGAGAATATGAAACATAAGAATCTTTGGCTGCTTGCAGCAATCCTTGCCGTATTCTGCTATGCCTGTGTCATGCGATGCAATGAAAACGGCAAAGACAATCCTGCGGCACTAGTCCAACCAGACGACGACAGCCGGTTTGTCACGCTGACCGATGCCGTTCCCGATGCCATTCTGGAAATTCGCTACTATGGTACTTACAACTTCGTGGGGAATCGCGTCGACGGGTATGAACAGCCCGTAGCCCTGCTGACCAAAGAGGCTGCCAAGGCCCTGAGGGCAGTAAGCGATGATGTGAAGAAGCAAGGCTACCGCCTGAAAATATATGATGCCTACCGTCCGCAAAAAGGCGTCGACCACTTTGTGCGCTGGGCAGCCGACACTTCAGACACGAAAATGAAACCTTATTTCTACCCCGATCTCGACAAGAGCGTGCTCTTCGAGCAAGAGTATATCATGGCTAAGAGCGGTCATTCGCGTGGTTCTACCGTCGACCTTACCTTATTCGACATGGCCACGGAAAAGGAACTCGACATGGGCGGAACTTTCGACTGGTTCGGTCCTGAAAGTCATCCCGATTTCTGCGGCAATCCTGAAACCGGCGAATATACCGGCGACAATCATAAGAGTCCCGACGGTCGCAGCATCACAGCCGAACAGTTCAAGAACCGCATGATTCTGCGCCGGGCTATGCTTGCCCATGGCTTTAAGCCACTCGATACTGAGTGGTGGCACTTTACGCTCCGCAATGAGCCCTACCCCGACACCTACTTCACGTTCCCGGTTAAGCAACTGTCTGATTAAGAATAGAAATAGCAGCAACTGATTATCCGTTGTAGTCATGAAAGTTATCCTCGCCATAGATTCTTTTAAAGGCTGTCTGACTTCCGTAGAGGCAAACCAGGCAGCTGCCGAAGGTATCAGAAGCATATTCCCTGACGCCGAAATCATTGAGATTCCCGTAAGTGATGGCGGCGAAGGATTCATCGATGCATTCCATGCTGCAATCGGCGGAAAGCTGGTGGAACTGGCGGTTAAAGACCCGCTGATGAGACCTGTTACAGCCCGCTATCTGCTGAAAGGAGAAACCGCTGTGATTGAAATTGCACAGGCCAGCGGACTGACTTTGCTGACCAAGGAAGAAAGGAATCCAATGGTTGCGACGAGCTACGGAACAGGCCAAATGGTTGCCGATGCCGTTCGGCGGGGAGCAAAGCATATTATCGTAGGACTGGGCGGAAGCGCAACAAGCGATGCCGGGATAGGAATGCTCAGGGCGCTCATCGATAACTTTGCCCGCCATCCCGGTAATCCTGCAGGGAAATCTTTAGGTATATGGGATGATGTGGAGGAACTGAGGGACGTGCGGTTCACCATCGCCTCCGATGTAAACAACCCGCTTTGCGGCATGCAGGGAGCCGCCCATGTTTTTGCGCCCCAGAAAGGAGCCACACCGGAAATGGTGTCACAGCTTGACGAGCGTGCAAGGAAGTTTGCCGATATCTCTGCCAGGCATTTCGGGTTCGACCGCTCTCAGAATCCTGGTGCAGGAGCGGCAGGAGGATTAGGCTATGCCTTCATGCAGTACATGGACGCTGACTATAAGTCGGGCATTCAGTTGCTGCTCGATACCGTAGGATTCAGCAATATTGCCAAAGATGCCGACTTCATCGTCACAGGCGAAGGTTCAGCCGACCGCCAGACGCTGATGGGAAAACTGCCTATGGGCATTCTTGAGCAGTCGGGCACAGTTCCCGTATATCTGATTGCGGGACGTGTAAACGACCGTGATGTCCTGCTTCAGGCAGGTTTCGAAAGAGTGGAATGCATCAACCCTCCAGGCACTCCTCTTGAAGAGGCCTTGCAAAAAGAAGTGGCTCAACGGAATATTATCAAGACGCTGCAGACATGTATGCTGCAACAAGACTAATAAGAATTGCAATTCAGAAAACATATTGATTATGAAAATTCAAGTATGCGCCAAGGTGAACCTCGGACTCAATGTTGTCAACAAGCGGAGCGACGGTTATCACGACCTGGAAACGGTTTTCTATCCCGTCAATCTCTACGACAGTATAGAAATCAAGGAGTCCGGGCGGTTTGCCTTTCATATAGACGGTGACCCGATTGAGGGAGATCCTGAAAAGAACCTGGTGGTGAAAGCCTACCGGATGATTGCTGCAAAGCACAGTCTTCCGGAAGTTGACATCACGTTGACCAAGCGGATTCCCGTGCAGGCAGGAATGGGCGGCGGCTCTGCCGACTGTGCCTTCACCATCCGACTTCTGAACGAACAGTTCCATTTGGGCATGAGTATCGAAGAGATGCAAAGACTGGCAGCTGGATTAGGAGCCGACTGTGCCTTCTTTATTGAGGCATGTCCTGCCTATGCTGAAGGCATTGGTGAAAGGCTGTCTCCTATCCCACTCGACCTGAGCAAGTATAAGATGGCGGTGGTGAAACCTCCCATTGCCGTAAGCACTCGCGAGGCTTTCAGCGGTATTCGTGTGAGACGGCCGGAGAAGTGTTGCCGCGACATAGTGATGCAACCGGTAGAGACGTGGAAAGAAGAACTGAAAAACGATTTCGAGGACAGCATATTCCCGCTTTATCCGCAATTACATCACATCAAGCAAAGACTCTATGAATTGGGAGCCACTTATGCCGCCATGAGTGGAAGCGGATCTGCCCTATTCGGACTATTTGAAAAAGAACCTGATATTGAAAACGAATTCAAGGATTGCAAGAAATGGATAATCTGAAAGAACTGTTTCCCGTGGTTGACGAACTAGGCAACATCACGGGCTGCATAACAAGGGGTGAGGCTCATTCGGGCAGCAAGGTGCTGCATCCCGTGGTGCATCTTCACGTCTTTAACAGCAAGGGAGAACTGTACCTGCAGAAGCGACCTGAATGGAAAGACATTCAGCCAGGCAAATGGGACACCGCCGTGGGAGGTCACGTGAGTTTCGGTGAGAATGTGGCTGCCGCCCTGACACGCGAGGCAAGCGAGGAACTCGGAATACGCGACTTCACACCCGAAGACATGGGACACTATGTGTTTGAAGGCAAGCGCGAACGGGAACTGGTATATGTGAACAAGACAACCTACGACGGACCCATCACTCCCAGCAACGACGAACTTGACGGTGGACGGTTCTGGACGCGCGAAGAGATTGCCGACAATATAGGAAAACAGGTATTCACTCCGAATTTCGAAGATGAATACCTGAGATTCTTCGGGAAATAGCCTTATCCGTAAAGGTTATTTTACCACAAACTTCTTACCATCCTTGATATATATGCCCTTAGAAGGACGGGCTACGGCTTGTCCTTTCAGGTTCCATACAGTAGATGACGATGAACGGTTGGCATCAATTTCATCGATGGCTGTGGCTGAACCGCTGCGAATAGTGAAGGTGATGGAAGGACAGAGGTCGTTGTGGGCATTGTCAATAATGCGGACCGTATAGCTCTTCCCTACTTGCAATCCGGAGATCTTCATGATACCCGATGCCGTACGGCCTACGGGAATATTGAACGTCCAACCCTTGAAATCGGAAATTCCCACAAGTACTTGCTGGGTGATGGCTTCTGAGGTGGTGTTAGTCACATTGACGGTCACCGAGGCTGTGGTTGAATTCAGGTAGTTAATGCCGTTTTCTTCGAACAGTCCTTCGATAGAAGCAGTCACCGAAACCTGAGGCACACCCTGGTAGATATAGACCGACTTAGTGCCGAGCACATTTCCATCGGCATCCTTGAAGGTAAGCGTGTAGTTACCACCTTCAACAGGCGTGAAATAGAAATAACCCGAACCCGTGGAATTTACTGGGGCGGAAATACCCGTTGCGCCCGTGGGAGTCGACTCATCATTCACAAACATATACACAGAGCCATAGAACTCGTCGGCTCCTCCATTATAGAATGTTGCCTCAATCTCTTGTGTAGCGTATGAATATCCTGAGCCATTGATGACTACATCCTGAAGAGTAAGTTCGTCCTTAGGATGACAAACCACCTTGGTGACCTTACCATTGCTGACAGTAACATCTGCATAGTAGAAGTCGCTACCGTTGTTGGCTTTCCATTCAGAACTACTGTCCAAACGCGAGATAGCCACAACGCGATAGGTACCATCGCTGCCAAGAGCCTGTCCCAAGGTTGCATAATCTATGGTAGTTATGAAACCAAAATTGGTGACGTAGTTGTCTGTATGCCTGAAACCTTGCGAAACAAGATTATTGTTGCCGTCATAAAAACCCCATCCGTAATCAACGGCAAATGCATGTCCGGTATAATTAAAAATCATGAAGCGCAGGGAGTTGTCTTCGATGTACACATTTTTAGTGGTCAGCGCATAATCAGAGGCGATTCCGGCAGAAGAAGGCTGAATGCCGATAACCATTTGCTGTTCCATACTGAAACCGTCTTCGGGATTATGCCCAGGAGAAGTACCGTCTTTGAAGGCATCCATCAGCGAGAGCAGGAAATAGCCATCGTGCTTGCCATTCCATCCCCAATTCACATGATAGTAACCGCTATTGTCACATCCGTCGCAAACGAAAGCATGCAATCCATTGGTTGCCGAATGGCCAGAATAGATGACCGGACGGCCTGCAAGGAGTTCATTGTAGATGATATCATCCCATTGGGCACTGGTATAGGCCGAGCGCATGATGATTTGCATGCCGGGTGAATAGTCGAAATAATCGACCATCGCACTACAGATGTTACTCACGATGGAACTTGACGATGTTGTTCCGAAATTGGTGCGAACAGACCAGGCGCAGTATTTGAAAAGCTGGGCAACAGCATTCATCTGCGCTTGGGTCTCATTTCCGGTATAGGTGTCAAGGATATTGTTCCAGTCGAAAGTGACAGGAGGCAATGCTGAAAGTGTTCCTATCAGAGCGTTTGTCTGATATGAAGGAATGGGATTCGTAGAACGTGCCGGCCATCGATGATAGTTCATCACTTGAGCCATAGCCACGCTGACGCACCCTGCATAACAATAACTGTCATTATACACTGGGCATAGCAGATTGTAAGGTTGTGAACCCGTGCGAGTGCCCTGGCTCCATACGCTCTTCACCATGGGGTCAATAGGTGAATGGGGGATGACGGATGCAGAGGGTGCCCTGCGTGCGGTAATGTGTGCCATCTGCTTAGCATACGAATCTAGAAGCTCTTGCATGGCTTCTGGAATATCATCAGCAGAAACATTCCCCTTGTCTGAATAACCGAGCACAGGCTGTACGGCATCGTCAGCCGCAGCAATGACAAATCCGTCGTTGCCAATGTTCATCACATAGAAAGCACCTTCGCGACTAAGTTCTTCGACAGTCGTCACCTGAACAGGAGCCTTGGGGGCTTTCATCCGCAGATTTGAGTTTCTGCCTTGGGTAGATGAAAGGAATGACAGAACATGTTGACGGGCGGTTTGCTCGCTTATAGGATTGGCTTGGGCATTCGCAACGATAGCAAGAAGTATCAGCGATAAAAGTTTTCTCATATACATACAAGTAGCTTAGAGTGCAAAGTTACTTTTTTTTCACAACAAAGGCAAATCTTTCGTCATTTTTTTCCGCAATCAGTATAATTTATCGGTAAACAAGTATTTGATTTACATAAAAAACCAATAAAAAAAGGAACGCAGACATGATTGCCTGCGTTCCATTATAGAATATGTTGGAAATTATCCGAAGTTGTCGAACATGATGCTTTCGGGATCGACACCGAGAGAATCGAGCATTCCCTGAACAGCCTTCGACATAGGACCGGGGCCGCACATGTAGTACTCAATATCTTCGGGAGCCTCGTGGTCCTTCAGATAGGTCTCATACATTACCTGATGCACAAAGCCTGCCGTGTATTTGACGCCTGCTTTATCAGCTTCCGGATCTGGACGGTCGAGTGCCAGATGGAAATGGAAATTAGGATATTCCTTCTCGAGTTCCAGGAAGTCCTCCACGAAGAAAGCTTCAACCAAGGCACGTGCGCCATAGAAGAAGTGCATCTCACGGTCGCGGGTATGCAAGGTCTTCGTCATGTGCATAATCTGAGCACGCAACGGAGCCATACCGGCACCACCGCCTACCCATATCATTTCCTTCTTAGAGTCGAAGATGGGATGGAAATCGCCATAAGGTCCGCTCATAATCACCTTATCTCCAGGTTTGCGCGAGAAGATGTAAGATGAAGCAATACCCGTAGGCACATTCTGGAATCCAATCTGCGGCTTGGGCAGGAAAGGCGTAGTGGCAATACGAACGGTCAGCGTGATACGGTCGCCTTCTGCCGGATAGTTAGCCATAGAGTAGGCACGAATAGTGTCCTCTGGGTTGTGGGCTTTCAGTGAGAAGATGTTGAAACGCTCCCACGATGGCAGATAGTCAGGACCGATGTCGGCTTTATCAAAGTCCTTATCGTAGTCGATACAGTCGTAAGCCGGAATCTTAATCTGAGCATAAGAACCAGGAACAAAGTCCATGTGTTCTCCTGGAGGCAATGCAACGATGAACTCCTTGATGAAGGAGCTGACATTCTTGTTGGAAATCACCGTGCATTCCCATTCCTTGACACCCATGACACTCTCGGGAACCTTTATCTTAAGGTCGCCCTTGACCTTGCACTGGCATCCAAGACGCCAATGCTCCTTAATCTGCTTACGGGTGAAGTGAGGTTTCTCGGAATCGAGGATTTCTCCACCACCTTCCAGAACTTGTACCTTACACTGTCCGCAACTGGCTTTACCGCCGCATGCGCTGGGCAGGAAAATGCCATTCTCGTTGAGCGTTGTCATCAGACTGGAACCCTGCGGAACAGTAATAGTACGGTCGCCGTTGATTTCAATGTTGACATCTCCGCTGGGCGAAAGATATTTTTTCGCAATGAGCAGGATGGCAACAACGAGCAGGATGATGACGAGGAATACTCCTATACTTGCTAAAATGAAATTTACCATATCTGTTATCCTCCTTCTTTAAATTTTTAATCCCGAGAAGCACATCATAGCCATGGCCATGAGTCCCACTGTGATGAACGTAATGCCAAGTCCCTGCAGTGGTTTGGGCACGTCGGTGTATTGCATTTTCTCACGGATGGCACCCAGCATGACAATAGCCAGCGTCCAGCCGATACCACTACCAATGGCATAGGCGATGGCATCCCATACAGAACCGATGAACTGAGAATTCAGCGGATCGAGGTTAATGCGCTGCTGCATGAACAGCGAAGCACCCATGATGGCACAGTTCACAGCAATAAGAGGCAGGAAAATACCCAATGCTGCATAGAGTGACGGAGAATATTTCTCGACCACCATCTCTACAAGCTGAACCATACCAGCAATCACGGCAATAAAGAGGATGAACGAAAGGTAGCTGAGATCTACACCTTCGATAAGACAATTGGGACCCAGCACCTTGGTCTGAAGCAGATAGTCCACAGGAACTGTTACCAGCAGCACGAACGTTACGGCCATACCCAGTCCGAGCGAAGTCTTCACATTCTTGGATACTGCAAGGTAAGAACACATGCCAAGAAAGAAGGCGAATATCATGTTGTCGACAAAAATCGACCTGAAAAACAGATTAATTATATGTTCCATAGTTTACTTCTCCTTATAAAAATATGCACGGTGAACCCAAATAACACATCCAACGAGAATAAGCGCCATGGCAGGCATGGTCATCATACCGTTGTTCATATATCCAGCATCGTAGACGGCCTGAGGAAGAACCTTGAAACCGAGAAGAGTACCGAAACCGAAGAGTTCGCGGACAGCACCAACAATGACCAGAATCATGGCATAGCCAAGACCGTTGGCAATACCATCGAGGAACGAGGGCCAGGGCTTATTCATCATTGCGAAAGCCTCGAGACGGCCCATCAGAATACAGTTGGTGATGATAAGACCAACATAAACTGAAAGCTGAACACTCACATCGTAGGCAAAAGCCTTCAGCACCTGGCTGACGATGGTCACGAGAGCTGCCACCACCACGAGTTGCACGATGATACGAATACGTGTTGGAATGGTGTTGCGTACAATAGAGATAATGACATTCGAGAAGGCGGTGATAATGGTCACAGCCAGTCCCATCACAATTGCCGGCTTAAGCTGAGCCGTAACGGCCAGCGCCGAACAGATACCAAGCACCTGAACAAGTATAGGATTGTCCAAGTTCAATGGATTCTTGAAAACTTCCTGGTTTTCCTTACTGAATAACTTGCTCATGGTTTATTTGTCTTTTAAGATTTCCATAAACGGCTTAAGGCCTTCCTTAAGCATCTGACTGACACCGTTAGAGGTCAGGGTTGCACCCGTCACGGCATCAACTTCACTTTCGGGTACTTCAACTTTCTTGGCTACTCCGAGGGCAATGTCACCGGAACCTTCCTTCATGATTTTCTTGCCCTGGAACTTTTCCTGCCAAGCCTGAGAATCCTTAATCTCAGCTCCAAGTCCGGCTGTTTCACTGTCGTGATTGAAATAGGCACCATAGACCGTGTTTTTATCTTCATTGATAGAAATAAAACCGAATACCGGTCCCCAGAGTCCCATACCCTTCACTGTGCAAACATATTTGGGCTTGCCATCTATTTCACAGATGTAAAGCTTCTGTTCACCAACATTCTCTTCACTTTTCACCACTTCGGCGTACTTGGCTTCTGCGGCAGCATCGTCAAGTCCGCGGATATTAAGAGAATTCAGAATCTGCTTCTTCACGTCAAGCTTCACGTTGGCATCCTGACGGTCCTTCAAAGCCTGTGAAACGAATGCCAGAAGGAAAGCCACAATGATGACCAATACAGCTGAATAAATAATCGTGTAAGTATTACTATTTGTCTTCATAATTCATTTCCTCCCTTATTTTACACGGTTAACACGACGTGAAATATTACGCTGAACCACGCAATAGTCAATGAGCGGAGCAATCATGTTGCCAAAGAAAATGGCAAGCATCATACCCTCTGGATATCCAGGATTCATCACACGTACAATCACGGCCAAGGCACCGATAATGAAACCGTAGTACCATTTTCCGCATTCTGTACGGGCCGACGTTACGGGATCGGTAGCCATGAATACAGCACCGAAACAGAAACCGCCAAGAACGATGTGCTCATACCATTCAAGATCGGTCATTCCAAGGCTTTTGAACAGCACTGCCATCACGCCTCCACCAAGGAATACGCTCAGCATTGTCTTCCATGAAGCAACACCCGTCCATAGCAGAATGACAGCACCAATGGCAATGGCAATCACGCTGGTCTCTCCAATAGAACCGGGAATCAGACCGATAATCATATCGTTCAAGGTAGCCTGGGGAACAACGCCCTGAGCAACTTCTCCAAGTGGAGTGGCTGCTGTGAAGGCATCTGGCAACTGATTGCCAAGTCCGAAAATCTTGTCGGTAGCCACCCAAACGGTGTCACCCGTCATTTTTGAAGGATATGAGAAGAAGAGGAACAGTCGAGTAGCCACAGCTACGTTGAAAATGTTCATGCCTGTGCCTCCCCAAATTTCCTTCGCAAAGATAACGGCAAATGCGATGGCAATAATAAGAATCCAAAGCGGACAGTTGATAGGAAGAATCAGCGGGATAATCATACCCGATACGAGGTAACCTTCCTGAATCTCTTCACCTTTCCACTGGGCAACAACGAATTCTATACCCAAGCCAACGATGTAACTGACAAGTACTTTCGGCAGAACAGCCAGGAAACCATAAGCGAAAATCTCCCAAAAAGAAGCGCTTGCCAGCGTTCCGGCATATAAATAGTTCTGATAGCCCACATTGTACATACCAAACAACAGTGCCGGGAGAAGGGCTATGACCACCATACTCATGATACGCTTCGAGTCGATGGCGTCGTGGATATGAACACCGTTCTTCGATGTTTCATTAGGAACATAGAGGAACGTTTCAAATCCGTCAAAGACGCTACGAAAAGCGTGCAGCTTGCCTCCCTCCTGGAAGTTGGGCTTTATCTTATTAATATATTTTCTAAGTGCACTCATAATTCTATGCGTTTTCTTTACGTAACATGTTTAGACCGTCTCTAACAATCTTCTGCAATTCCAGTTTGGAACTGTCTACGAACTCTGCAAGTGCAAAGTCTTCTGGAGAGACCTCATAGATGCCAAGTTGCTCCATCTTGTCGATATCCTCGGCAATAATGGCCTTGATGAGATACTCACCAAAGATGTCCATCGGAAGCACCTTGTCGTATTCGCCACTCATAATCATGTGGCGCTCACCACCCTTTACACGGGCATCGAGTGAATATTCCTTCTTTCCGAACAGCCAAGAGAAATAGCTGCGGTTCACCGAGAACTGGTTAAAACGGGGCATTATCCATCCCAGCATCTCGTCGGCATCGTCGCCTTCTGCAATTACAGTTACCTCAGAAGCATGGGCACCCAGATAATCGTCGAGTGAAGACTTCACTCCTGTGAGTACATTACCATTGATAACTCGCAGATTTCCGTCAGCAAGATTACCATTAAGAATATCTCCAAGCTTAGTTCCCACAAGAACGTCAGCATAAGCAGGACTTTGAACCTTGTCGCCGCAAATTGCAACGGTACGAGTGAGGTTAACCTTACCCGTATTGAACAGGCGGCCAAAGAAAATGACAGCCGACGGATCGACGGTCCACACAACTTCGCCCTTATTGACGGGATCAACATGATTTACTTGTACACCTACATTACCGGCAGGACATTTGCCGTCGAAGATGTTAATCTCAACATCCTGGGCATTCACCAATGCCGCAGCCTTTTGCTTTGCACCAATGCCAAGATAGGTCTTTGCCATCTTTGAAAGAGCTGTGAGACCTGTCTGAAAGTCATTCTCATTACCCTGAAGCTCAAATTCAAAATCGGCAGCCAACGGCATGTCTCTCAGCGCACTGACAAAAATTGCCTTTGGATTGGAATCAGGACATGTACTGACGGCATAGGGAAGCTGATTGATATAGCCAAAAAGTCCTGCCTCAAGCAATGCCTGCTTAACAGCGTCACCGCTCATACTCTTTGGATCTTTCTTGCCGAAATCAGCAAACTGCTGTTGAGCATCAGCCAAAACCTTTACACACAGCACCTTTCTCCGTTCGCCGCGCACCACTTCCGTGACTTGTCCGCTGACAGGTGAAGCAAACTTAACTTCGGGAAAATGCTTGTTGACAAACAAGGCATCCCCAGCTTTGACGTGCTCGCCCTCTTTGACTACCACCTTTGGAGTCATTCCGACAAAAGAATCGGGCGTCAGAGCATATTCCGCGCCCGCCTTTACAATCGTTTTCTCCAAAAGAGCCTTGCCCTTCAGGTTAATGTCCAAGCCTTTACGTAACTTAATTACATTTGCCATAACATTTTTTAAAAACTAATAATATTCATGAATAGTTGGCACAAAGATACTAAAAAAAATCACTATACAAACAAAATTCTTTAAAAAACTTCTTTTTTGTTAACGATTTAGCGTAACTTTGCAATGTGAAGAAAGCAAAACACATCGTCAGCGGTTTTGTATGGGCTGTCATTGGCTTATACATTTTAGCCATGATACTGCTCCACATACCTGCCTTTCAGGCAATGCTTGGGAATAAGGTAAGCGAAGCGCTCTCAGAAAAATTCGCTACTGAAGTTTCTGTGGGACGCATCGACCTGGGATTCGCTAACCGTATTATTGTGGATGATGTCAGAATGAAGGATAAGGAAGGAAAGGAGATGCTGACTGCCTCCAGACTTTCAGCTAAAATCGACATCGTAGCACTGATGAATGGCAACATCGCCATTTCTTCCGCCCAAATCTTCGGAATGAAAGGTGCTTTTTACAAAAAGGCTGATGCCGACGCACCAAATTTTCAATTTGTTCTTGACTCACTGGCATCAAAAGACACGACAAAACATACCCCACTAAACCTTCGCATCGGTTCTGTTGTTATTCGCCATAGTGGATTTACCTACGATGACTATGGACAGCCCGTAACTCCGAACCGTTTCAACGTCAATCACTTGAACATTGACAATATCAGCACCCATTTGTTGTTGCCAAAACTAACCGACGACAGCATTTCATTGAACCTGAAACGACTCTCGCTCACAGAGGCAAGCGGTCTTAAGATAAAAGATCTTGCCCTCCGTCTGAACGCCAGCAAAAAACAAATGACAGTTGACGGTTTTTCCCTCGCGCTTCCCAATTCCACCATCCGTCTTGATTCACTTTTTGCCACTTACGAGTTTAACGACGGCAAACTGAGCATGCCGACGCTGAGGTATGAAGGAATTGTTCCAGAATCTTCCATAACACCTTCAGACATAAGTTGTTTTGTTCCTGAACTTAGTAAAATCAACAAACCCATAAAACTAAAGACATCGGTCTCAGGAACAAGCAATATGCTTAACGTTCCGGAATTGTCAGTTACCTCCGACGACGGCGACTTCAATTTGAAAGCCAGCGGCAGTATTTCGAACAACAACCGTTGGTTCAGCAGCATACACGACCTCCACATCAGTTCGCAGACCATCAGTTTCGTGCAGAAGGAAATTCTGAATGACGGCAAACAGCTGCCCGAAGAAATCGGTCGTTTGGGCGACATCAACTTTGTTGGCGATATCGGAGGCTTCGGAAGAGATGTTTCGGTGAAGGGCCAGTTGGCAACCGATGCCGGCAATGCCAATGTAGGCATAGGCCTGCATGGCGACTCATTTACGGCACGACTTGAGACCAATGGCCTCAATATCAGGCAAATCCTAGATGACGACAAATTCGGCATTCTTGCTTCCAACCTCGATATCGACGGGAACCGTTCGCTGAGCAATATTAAGGTTGACGGAAAAGTGGCACAGTTCGACTACGACGGCTACAGCTATAAGAACCTCAACGTCAATGGTACGCTCAACGGAAAAACTGCCGAAGGAACAATTACCATCGATGACCCCAATATCATATTGCAAGCTGACGGAACAGTGAACTTCTCTGACAATGACCCGACAGCGAATATCTCAGCCCGCGTGAAACATATCGTTCCCCGCGCCCTGAAACTGACAGACTATTTCGAAGACGGTAAACTCTCTGCCGACATTGATGCAGATATCCACGGGAAATCACTTCGCCAACTGATGGGTACGGTTCATTTGACCAACTTCGACATGCAGTCAAGCAAGATGAGCTACCACCTTAATAATCTGACCATTAATGCTGAGCCAACGGACGAAGGACGAAGGATTAACATGATAAGCGATTTCGCTCAAGGAACAATAACAGAACGCAACAATTTCGGATTTGCCGATTTAGACGTGGCCGTATCAAAGAGCGACTGGCTCAACACCTTCTTCAGCCTACCCGTTGAGATTTCAAAACCCCTACACCTGAAAGGCAGCTACAACACGAAATCCAACGAGATTGACATGATTGCCCAGCTGCCCCACTTCACCATAAGCGGAGTTAAGATGAACTACGACCTGAAAGTGAAGCGCGATGAGACAGGTGCCATCAACAGCCAGCTCAGCTGGGACGACGGAAAACCGAATCCTTTCAAGGGAACACTCAACTGTACTACAAAACTGGTTGCCGACAAAGGCATCAAAGGATTCCACACCCAAGTGCACGAATCTGAAATCGTCATCAACGACACCGCCTGGCAACTTCGCCCATCGGAAATAGAATACAGCAATAAGCATCTCAGCATCGATAACTTCTCAATCAGCCACAACGACCAGCATCTAACGATAAACGGTCTGGCAACGACCAGTCCCAATGACAGCCTGACGGTTGACATGCACGGCATAAACGTGGAATATGTTCTCGACCTGGTCAATTTCGATGCCGTTGATTTCAGCGGCTTCGCATCTGGAGAGATCAACGTAAAATCCGTATTCAGCACCCCCTCCCTTTCAGCCGACCTCGACGTCAGAGAGTTCCGCTTCCAAGACGGACGCATGGGAACACTCTATGCCAAAGCCTACTACAACAACCATTCAAAACAAATCGACATCGATGCGCATGCCGATGATGTAGATGGTAAAACCCTCATTAAAGGCTATATTTCGCCTGAACGGAACTACCTTGACCTTGCCATCCATGCCGACAACACACGTCTGGAATTCGTGGAGAGTTTCTGCAGTTCGTTTATGCGCAACACCGATTTGCGCGGCGATGGCGATGTGAGGTTAGCCGGATTCTTAAGCGGCGACAACAGCATCAACCTGAGCGGTAACCTGACGGCCAACGGTTCGCTGGATATTTCCACACTTAACACCAGCTATACGCTCAGAAACAGCAAGGTACGCATGATACCAAACGAGATCTTTTTCGAGCGCGACACCATCTACGACCGCAATGGGCACATAGGCATCGTGAACGGAGCCATTCACCATGATGAACTCACGAATCTGACATTCGACTTCGATGTGGAAGCACAGAATCTGCTGGCCTACGACTTCCACGACTATCAGGATGCCACATTCTTCGGAACAATCTACGGCACAGGTAATTGTAAGATAAAAGGACGTAGCGGGAGAATAGATTTCGACGTGAACGCAACACCCGAGAAAGGTTCGTTCATCGAATACAATGCAGCAAGTCCCGATGCCATCTCCGACCAAAGTTTCATTGAATGGCGCGACGCACAGGCATTAGCCTTCAACGACTCTTTGACTGCGGAACCCACTAACAAGAAAACAGTCAGACCGGAACCTGTGGATGATTCCCCCACCAACATCCACATGAATTTCCTGTTCAACACCACGCCAGAGAACTTCACGCTTCGCCTGCTCATGGACAAACAGAGCGGAGACTACATAGCACTCAACGGCTCGGGAATTCTGCGCGCCTCGTATTACAACAAGGGAAGTTTCGACATGTACGGAACCTACCTCATCGACCACGGCATCTATAAGCTCACCATCCAGAACGTCATCAAGAAAGACTTTATGTTCCAGCCCGGAGGCACTATCATCTTCGGCGGCGACCCCTATAACAGCACCCTCAATCTGCAAGCACTCTACACCGTGAATGGCGTCTCGCTGGCCGATTTGCAGATAGGTAACTCGTTCAAGAACAACAACGTACGCGTTGACTGTATGATGAACATCAACGGCACCCCAAGTTCCCCTCATGTGGAATTCGACCTCGACCTCCCCACCCTGGGAACCGATGCCAAGCAAATGGTGCGCTCGCTCATCAACAGCGAGGAGGAAATGAACCAGCAGGTGATTTATCTGCTGGCTATCGGACGTTTCTATTCACAGGGCGAGAACAACAACGACACCCAGCAGAGCCAGACCTCACTTGCCATGCAAAGCCTGCTTTCAGGAACGGTCAGCCAGCAAATCAACAGCGTGCTTTCATCGCTCACCAACAACTCCAACTGGAACTTCGGCGCCAACATCTCCACAGGCGACCAGGGATGGTACA
Organism: uncultured Prevotella sp.; assembly: GCA_947302435.1. Taxonomy (GTDB): domain Bacteria; phylum Bacteroidota; class Bacteroidia; order Bacteroidales; family Bacteroidaceae; genus Prevotella. The sequence goes on from CAMYVQ010000046.1 coordinate 18,770, forward strand.
ACGCAGAATACGAGGGAATACTCAGCGGCAGGCTCTTCAACAACCGCCTGATTATCAACGGACAATTCGGCTACCGCGACAATGCTGCCACGGCCACCTCGTCGTTCATCGGCGACTTCGACGTGCGCTACCTGCTGTTCCCCAACGGCAATGCTGCCATCAGGGTTTACAACCAGACCAACGACCGCTACTTCACCCGCAACTCGCTCAACACCCAGGGAATAGGTCTCATTTTGAAACGCGATTTCAATTCAATACCCGACCTTTTCCGCCGCAAACGCCTGAACGGCACTCAAAAATAGCCTGATTTTTGAACTTTTCTTAAATAATTATGCCAAAATTTGGAAGGTATGAAAAAAGTTCGTACCTTTGCCGCACTTTTTGCGCATACGCGCGAAACCGAGTTTATTAACATGTTTAATTTTTAACCGGTACTTGTAGTACCAAATTATTTTTTATGTCAGATTTAAAGAACGTACAGCCACTGGCTGAATTCGACTGGGACGAGTTCGAGAACGGAACATCCGCAAGCGTCAGCAAGGAAGATTTAACCAAAGCCTACGACGAGACTCTGAACAAAGTTTCAGAACACCAGGTGACCGAAGGCACCGTAATCTCTGTCGACAAGAAAGAGGTTATCGTGAACATTGGTTACAAGAGCGACGGTATCATCCCCGCCAGCGAATTCCGCTACAACCCCGACCTCAAGGTAGGCGACAAGGTAGAAGTCTACGTTGAGAACCAGGAAGACAAGAAAGGCCAGCTGCTGCTCAGCCACAAGAAGGCTCGCCTCTCTAAGAGTTGGGAGCGCGTAAATGCTGCTTTGGATAACGAAGAGATTATCCAGGGCTACATCAAGTGCCGCACCAAGGGTGGTATGATCGTTGATGTATTCGGCATTGAGGCTTTCTTGCCCGGCAGCCAGATCGACGTTCATCCCATACGCGACTACGATGTATTCGTAGGCAAGACTATGGAATTCAAGGTGGTCAAGATCAACCAGGAATTCCGCAATGTTGTTGTTTCTCACAAAGCCCTCATCGAGGCTGAGCTGGAACAGCAGAAGAAGGAAATCATCAGCAAGCTCGAGAAAGGTCAGATTCTTGAAGGTACTGTCAAGAACATCACCAGCTA
>CAMYVQ010000047.1 GCA_947302435.1 uncultured Prevotella sp.
CAGAGCCAATACGATTCACACGTCCAATGCGCTGCATCAACCGGGAGGCATTCCAAGGGGAATCGTAGTTGACGATGATATGAGAACGATGCAGGTTTACACCTTCTGCCAGCACATCAGAAGTGAGAATGATGTTGTACTCATCTTTCTGATCCTCACTATTGGCATCGAAATTCTCCTTGATGATAGTGGCCTTCTTGTCGCGATTGTCAGCAGTAATGGTCAACACATCTTTTCTTCCAAGTTCTTTTTCCAGCCTGTCTTTAAGGTAATTCAGGGTGTCGACACTTTCAGAGAATACAACCAACTTTCCTGATACGTTTCGGCTGTCGAAAAATTCTGTTTCAAGTTTCTTACGGAATAGGTCAAATTTTTGGTCATCGCGCTCTTTCTGCCAATCGGCATTCAAGGCTTCAAGCACCTGCTTATCGTGACGGAGCATTTCAATGAAATCAGGCTCGAAATCGTCAGACTTATAAAGAATATCGCTTTCCTGATAGCCTTTCTTCATGGCCAGTTCAATAATCTGGTCAAGTTCCATGCCTTTTGCCTGCAACTCTTTCACATTCAACTCTGGTGCAATGATGACCTTGTTTTCGGCAAACATCTTCAACATGTCGTTGGTGATACGAAGCAAGGTGGCCAACGAAAGTTTGAAGGCATGGAAACTACTTTCCAGACGCTTCACCATGTGAACACGATAGATGCCTGCCAAAGTCTGACCAACATGAACCGCATTGCGATACTTGGCGCGATATTCAGGCTTCAGGAACTCCACCGCACGATAACGGGCATAATACAAATGTGGCTCAAACTTGTCATCCGACAGAACGTTCAAGGTATAGAAGAACCGCCGGCTGGTGTCGGCATTCATTTTATATTCCAACGAGATGGGCGGCTGTGGCTTGGGGAATATAATACTCTGCGCCTGTAAGTCTTTCTTATATTCTGGGTCGTTCTCGATATTATGACGAGTTCGACGAACCGTCACCTTGTCAATCACTTTCTCACGAATCGCCTCATAGATTTTGTCAACATCTGCCGTTACATCACGAGTCTCGCGCTCCTTCATCAATATTCTGTATGCCTTGATGTACTCTGCAAAAAAGCCTTTCAGATTGGGGATTCCGTCGATGGTACAGTTTTGGCTGTCTTGGAATAACAGTAGCAAATTAAGTAAGTCGTCAGGACGGTTATTCAATGGCGTTGCTGAAAGCAGCATCACTTTCTTGCGTTGGTTTTTCAGCAAACCAGCGTTTACGCAATCTGCCTTACATATCTTTTGCAGTTCGTCGTACTTGCCTGCACCGTCGTTACGGAAACCATGTGCTTCATCGACGATAATCAAGTCAAACTCTTCCTTTGCCTTGTATTGTTCTTTGCCCTCTAATACACACGATAGTTTACCATTGGTAATAAACTGTGCTTTGTGCTTAATGCCAAACAACTTGAAAGTGTTCTCCCAGTTTTCTCGCAAAGCAGGAGGGAATACCACCAAAATGCTGGTGTTCTTGCCATTCGCCTCTATGAATCGCTTGGCTATCATGGTGGCTATCATAGTCTTGCCAAGACCTACCACGTCGGCAAGGAACAGACCATTGTGGCGCATAAGCATCTGGAATCCTTGAATCACAGCATCCGTTTGATATTTTAATTCCATCACACCATTGGGCAACTGAATCGAGAAATCATCCTCTATTTGGTCACCAAAAGTATCAATGAGTACCTTCAAATAGATTTCGTATGGAGTAGGTTGATAACCTAAGTAGGTCTTTTGCTTGATGCTCTCAACATCATCGATAGTCAATGTGATGGCTTCTTCCCATAATTTCTTAAACTCAGAATGGCAATAGTCAACATCATCGAAATCCTTCATGGCTACATTCAACTCATATCGGGGTGACTGTGTGGTGCCAAGTCCAGAATCGGAAATGTTGGAAGAACCCATGATAACCCAACCATCAGTATTCTCATTGTGGTTATGGGGAAGACAGAGGTAGAACTTTGCGTGGAGATTCTTGGTGGCGTGAATCCTCATCTGGAGTCTGCCATCTACAAGGTCTTGGCACATCTGCAAGATGCCTTCCTCCACTTCTGGAGCATACCGGGCATTGACAATGTCCAGACAGAATTCCTCATCATAGACCATCTTTGCCTTTTCCTCGTTTTCCAGCATCAGCATAGCTTTGTTATGTCGGCGGAATATATCATCGATATTAATACCAACTAATATCTTGATTTCTTCGACATCGTTCAATTCTTTGCGTAGTTTGAAATATCCAGAAGAACGGAAGAAACCCACAACAGCCAGGAAACGGTCGAAGTTAGCCATGTTACATGCAATACCCTTGAGTTTGTCAAAGAGGGTATGGCCAGTATCGTTATTGAAAAACTTACTGCTCATGTTAAGTGACATATCAATAGATATTGATTTGAACACAAATATAATGACTTTTTCCCAAACGAGCAGTATTCTTGTTATATTTTTAATTTTTTTGACAAATCAATGTTCTGTCAAAATTAGAGTCTTTTGAAAAATAAAAATCCCCGTAAGTTCTATACTTACAGGGATTTTTCCGAGGGTGCCTGGTGGGACTCGAACCCACGACATTCAGAACCACAATCTGACGCTCTAACCAACTGAACTACGGGCACCATGTTGGTTGCTTTTTGAAAGCGAGTGCAAAGGTACGGGAAAATTTTGAATTGGCCAAAAATTTCCCGTACTTTTTCCAAAAATAATTAATTGGCTGGCTGTGCAGGAGCCTCTGTAGAAGCTGCTGGGGCTTCTGGCTCAGCCTGACTGGCACCAAAACCAGGCAGATTGTTGGGGTTGGTCACGGGATTTTCCAAGCCTTCCATGACAGAGTCGGTGTGAGTGGCCTTAGGAGCCACATAAGCACAGAGAATGCTAATGACTACCATGAAGCCAGCAAGGAAGAAAGTGGCTTTCTCAATGAAGTCGGTAGTCTTGCGGACACCGCCAATCTGATTGTAAGAAGCGAAGTTTGATGCCAGACCGCCGCCTTTGGACTCCTGAATCAGCACAATGCCGATCATCAGCAAGGCTGCAATTACGATAAGAATTACTAATAATGTGTACATTTTTACTTTATTTTTTGTTGTTATTTATAATCAATTTTTCTAAGAATCGGATTTGGTCTGCAAAGTAAGCACTTTTTTTTGGATATTGCAAACTTAAACGGCTAATAATTTCTAAAGCCTTTGAATATCTGCCCTGTTTGATGTAAATTCGGGCTAATGTCTCGGTAAAATAGCCATTTTCCTCTTTTTCTTCGGAGAGTGGCTTCTCGTCGAGTTCGGGTTTCAGTGTGGGATTTTCGTTGAGCACAATCTTTCCCTTGTCGTTCTCGATGAAGGAGTCAATGAGGTTGTGGCCAATGAGCTGGGGGGCTGCCGCTGCCTGTTGGCGTTCCTCTTCGCTTTCGCTTTCCATGAGATAGGCCACATAGTCAACGGCTGCGTCGGCAGGTGTCGGCTTGCGTTTTTTCTCCTTGTCTTGGTTGGCATCTTCCTTGGGGATGGATTCCAGGAAGTTGTCGATGAGCGAGATGGTCCGGTCGGTCGGTCTTTCCTCGGTAGTGGCCTTTGTAGTGCTTTTCTTTTGTGTGTTGAGCCGATAGTGTCCGGCCTCAATCATCTTGAAGAGCACTTTCCTGTCAGTGATGTAGATGGCGGCGCGGCGCAGTTCTTCGTCGAATAACGGGTCGTGTAGCAGGTAGAGGTTCTGCAACATGAGCAGTCGGGCTGTCTGGAAATAGGGATAGAGTGCCAGCAGGGAGCGCAACTCATACAGCGAATCACGGTCGAGTCGTTCGGGATGTTGGATCAGTTCTACTATTTCCATGTGTCTTTATTCGGCTGGGGAATCTGTGTCGTTGTGGAATTTACCAGTTGGCGACGGTGGCGTTGAAAATCTGGTCTGTGATGTCTTTCACCATCTGTGTGACAAGCTCCTCCTGAACGGCATTCAGTGACTGTGTCGTCTCGTAGGTGGAGGTTGCCGTGAACTGCCGTTCAAAATCTTCGGCGTGATTGGCGTTGTTGGTGAAGCGCACATTGACGGTCATTGAGAGTTCCGTCTGTGCCGAGTAGCCTTCAGCCGAAACCGCCTTATTGCGCTGCTCGTAGCGCGTGATTTCGCCGTCAATGCGCAGGTCGCCATTGCGCTTTACCTGTATCAGTTTGGTGTGGTTGGCATATTGGTCTTTCAACTGGTTGTTGAAAATGTTGGCCATTGGTCCCCAAACGTATGATGAGCGAATGGGGAAGTCGCTGATCTGGATGGTCTTTGTCTTCGTGTAGTCGATACTGGCACCATTGAACTTGTAGCTCACACTACAGGCGGCGAGCAACAGGCAGCAGATGAGCATGAGTCCGTACTGTTTCAGCCGGCGGTAGAGCGTGCGGTCGCTGATGCCCAGTTCCTGTGCGGCTTTCTTGCGATTGCCGTTGTTGCGCTCTAAGGCTTTTTCCAGCATTTGTCGGCTGAGGTCGTTCAGGTTCAGGTTCTCCTGTTCGGGTGTCGGCTCCACATATTCTTCGGCTTCGGCATCTTCCAGTGTCGGTTGGATGGGAGCGATGGGCTGGAGCGGATGGAGTGGGGCGGGGCTTGACGTACCAATAATAGTGGTAGGCGTGTTCTGCACCTCTTCAATACGCTTCTTCAGTTGTCCCATTTCGCGTCGCATGTCGTTCACGTTTCCACGAAGTTCGAAGAGAATCTTATAGAGAATCTCACGTTCGTTCTCAAACGAATGGTCATTGTTCTGGTTGATGACAGCCAGCTGTGTGCTCTCCCGGTCTTGGGGAATGAACTGTGCCAGCACTTCGGGCGTGATGACCCGTTCGGGGCTGAGTACGGAAATCTGTTGTGTGATATTTTTCAGCTGTCTGACGTTGCCGGGCCATTTGTACCGCATTAGCATTTTCTTCGCTTCCTCAGTCAATTGGATGCGGTCCATCTTGTATTTTTCGGCCATCTGCATGGCAAAGAGTCGGAACAGCAATACGATGTCCTCACCACGTTCGCGCAGTGGCGGCATCTGCACGGCCACCTCGTTCAAACGGTAGTAGAGGTCTTCACGGAAACGTCCTTCGCTGATGGCTTTCTGTATATTTACATTCGTGGCTGCCACGATGCGCACATTGGTCTTTCTGACCTCGGTGGCACCGACGGGAATGTATTCGCCGTTTTCCAGTACCCTCAGAAGACGGGCTTGGGTTGCCAAAGGCAGTTCGCCCACCTCGTCGAGGAAGAGCGTTCCCTTGTCGGCCACGCCGAAGTAGCCCGGTGAGTCGTTGATGGCCCCTGTGAAGGAGCCTTTCACATGGCCGAAGAGTTCGGAATCGATTGTGCCTTCGGGAATCGAGCCGCAGTTGATGGCAAAGTATTTCTCGCGGCGACGGGGCGAGTTGTCGTGAATGACTTTCGGAATGATCTCTTTTCCCACGCCACTCTCACCGATGATGAGTACGCTCAAGTCTGTCGGCGCCACTTGCAGGGCGACATCGATTACGTGATTCAGTGCATCGCAGTTACCCACGATGTTATATCTTTGTTTGATGCTTTGCAGTTCGGAACTCTTCATACGGCTGACAAAATTACACATTTTTTCTGATAAAACTGCAACTTTGGCATGAAAAACGTAAAATTACCCATCAATTCAAGTCAAATCAGTCGCGCTTCTCCAGTTTGATGAGCAATAATCCGATGCCTGTCCATATCAGTTCGCGCAGTCTTACCAAGAGTGCCACAAAGATGCCTGTTGAGGCTGTCATGTTCAGTCCGTTGGCCGACATGAGGAATCCGCCTTCGCGTCCGCCCAACTGCAACGGGATGAAAAACAGCATGTTGGCAACGAGTGACGTAAAGGCGAGAATGAGAATGCACTGTATGTAATTGGCTTCGGGCATGATGACCAACAGGATAAAGAAAATTTCGAGTGCGGAGATGATGCGGCAAACCAACTCAAGTGCGACCGCACTGATGAAAGTCCGTGGGGTCTGGTTGTGCAGGGCTGCTATCTGATGGTCGATATTGGTCAGCTGGTCGTTGTGCCGCTCCACGAAACGCCGGCCTCTTTCCTTTATTCCGGGAATGCGGCTTACAATTTGCAGGATGCTTCGGGCGATGCCTTTCTTGTAACCTTTCATGAAAAACCAGATGGCAGTGAGGCAGAATGCCGTCACACCCAACAAAAGCAGCCCCATGAACAGGTTGAGAGGCTCGGTGGCAACAAAGAGCACACACGAAATAAGCCAGAACCAGAAATGCGAGAAGATATGGGTCATGGTGTGGAGGATGACCGATGCCGTTGCCCGTTCGGTGCCGATCTTGGGTGAAAGCGACATGATTTTGTAGGGTTCGCCTCCCATCAGACCGCCTGGCGTGGCATAATTCAGGGCAAAGCCCGACACCGTGATCTTGTATAGCCAGAAGAATGAGATGCTATTTTTCCCTTGTCCGGGCTGGTTGGAGTTGATAATCAGCCACCATGCAGCAGTATTAAAGAGGTAAAGGAAAGCCCATAGTGCCACGACAGCCAAGAACCAGTAGCCGGCTCGGCTAATGCCTTCCTTTACCTCCTCAAAATCAAGGTTGGCCACCATCAGAACGAGGATGGCCGCCCCGACAAAGAAGAAAATGTTTTGGTATTTCTTTTTCAATTCTTAGGTTCTTTGGGTGTTGGGGCAGGGCGGCCTTCCCTTCCTTCGCCGTTGGGTGAGCGAAAACGCACTTTTTCGCTGTCGTCACGTTTCTCGTGGTAGAGCTTGGGCAGAGGGTTCTTCAATGGCTCATCATAGTTCCTACGGTTGTTCAGTACGTCGGTGGCCGTGTAGATGGAATGGCGCAGGGAGTTGGCAAAAGCTTGTCCCATGATGGCATCGCTCGTGGGTGTATGGTGGCCCATGGTGCCCTGCATGGCTGCAATGGCTGGTGCCGTGCGGACAATGGAGAGGCCTCCCGTGAAGCGTATTCCCTCTTCGGGGCTCAGTGTCTTGAAAGGTATCATGCCCTGGTCGTGATACATGGCCAACACACCGTCGAAACGGTAGTAGTCGCCCTGTCCGAAGAAGTTGTCGGTAGCGTATGGGCCAAAAGCCTGTATGCCGTTCTCTTCCAGTTCCTTGATGGCTGGTACAATAATTTCCTGTTCTTCATCGCCGAGTGCTCCGTCTTCACCACAGCGGGGGTTCAGCGACAGTACGGCAATGCGGGGGTTCGACACGCGAAGGTCGCGGTGCAGAATCTGGCTGAATAAGATGCCTTTCTCTACAATCCTCTGTTTTGTGATGGACTCAGGGATGTCTTTGATGGCCAGGTTGTTTGTCACTAAGGCCACTCTGAAATCGTCGTTCAGCAAAACGCTGAGTCCCTTGGAACCTTCGTTCAATTGTTTTTCGAGGAAGTCGGCATGGCCGTTGAAACCATCCATCGTGCTGCGGTTCACGGGGGCGGTCACAAGCACGTCGAAAGCTCCTTTCTTGTAATCGTCCACCGCCCTTTGCAGTGCTTTCAGGGCAGCCAGTCCCGATTCGCGAGTCGCTTCTCCCTGCATCACGGGAATCTCATCGTTGCCAAAGCAGTCGAGCAGGTTCAGTCGTCCGGGGCGTGCCTCGCTGGCATCGTTGATCTGGTTGATTTGCACCTCTTCCATCTTCAGCCGATTGATATAGTATTCCGCAACCTTGGCCGATCCGTATACAATCGGTGTGCAGAGTTCCAGCATGGTGGAATCCTCGAAGGCTCTCAGGATCATTTCATATCCCACTCCGTTAGTATCGCCATGAGTGATGGCTACGCGTATTTTCTTTTCGTCCATGTTTTTTTATTGTGTGATTGATTCTTTTTTAGCTGTTGAGAGCAGACCGCAGGCAGCAAAGATGTCTTGTCCGCGGCTGGCACGAATGGTGGTGAACACACCGTGGCTTGTCAGGTAGTCGCGCAATTTTTCCATGCGCTGTTCGTCGGCACCGGGCAGATCGACATTGGGAATCGTGTGAAAACGAATCAGGTTGATACGGCATTCCAGTCCTTTCACCAGTTTCACGATGGCTTGTCCGTGTCTCAGCGTGTCGTTCATCCCGGCAAAGCAAATATATTCGAAAGAACATCTGCGCTGGTGGGTGAAGTCGTACTGTTTCAGCAGTTCCACCACTTCCCCGATGCTCATAGCCCGTTCGGCAGGCATCAGCATGGCGCGCTGTTCGTGCAGGGGTGAGTGCATTGAGATGGCCACATGGCATTGGCTCTCATCGAGAAAACGCTTCAGTTTTCCCTTGATGCCCACCGAGCTTACGGTGATGCGTTTGGGACTCCAGGCAAATGCGTCAGCTGCTGTCAGTAGCTGCGTCGCTTTCAACACGTTGTCAAGGTTGTCCATCGGCTCGCCCTGGCCCATGAACACCACGTTCGTCAGTTGGTCGCGTTCAGGAAGCGAGTATATCTGGTTCAGGATATCGGCTGCGGTCAGTTGGCCTTCAAATCCCTGCTTGCCCGTCTGACAGAACAGGCAGTTCATCTTGCAGCCCACCTGGCAGGACACGCAGAGCGTGGCGCGCTCACCATCGGGGATGAAAACCGTCTCCACGAATTTGGGGGCGTGAGGTGAAGGGGCGGCTTCTTCGGAAACATCGGAACACCGCACGGGAAAGAGATATTTGATGGTTCCGTCGACACTCTTTTGACAGTCGATGGGATCCATTGCCCCCACCATGTAGGCTTCCGACAGCTTTTCGCGGTTGGCCTTCGACAGGTTTGTCATCTCGTCGATGCTTCTCACCTGTTTCACGTAGAGCCATTGAGCCATCTGCCCCCCTGTAAAGGCAGGCATTCCCAAACTTTTGGCCACAGCCTTCAGCTCGTCGGTCGTCATGCCAAGTAGCACCTTCTTGCCGTTATTCATGTTGTATCGACAGTTGCTACAGGGTGTAGAACTTGGCGTACCACTCGGCGAAGGCGCGAAGTCCCTCACGCAGGGAAATCTTTGGCGTGAAGCCGTAGTCGCGTTCGAGCGCTTCTGCATCAGCATAGGTGGTGGGTACGTCGCCTGGCTGCATGGGAACCAGTTGCTTGTGTGCCTCGAAGTCGAAGTCCGAGGGAAGCACACCGGCACGTACCAGTTCTTCTTGCAGAATCTGTACGAAGTCTAACAGGCTTTCTGGCTGTCCCCCACCGATATTATAAACGGCGTAGGGTGGGACAGGAAGGCCGTCTTCGCCCTTTTTGCGCTCAGGGGCACCCTGCATCACGCGAACCACGCCCTCCACAATATCATCGACGTAGGTGAAGTCGCGGCGGCAATTTCCGTAGTTGAAGATTTGGATGGTCTCGCCCTTCAAGAGCTTGTTTGTGAAGCCGAAATAGGCCATGTCCGGTCGTCCGGCAGGTCCATAGACGGTGAAGAAGCGCAGACCTGTAGAGGGAATGTCGTAGAGCTTGGAATAGCAGTGGGCCATCAGCTCGTTGCTTTTCTTTGTGGCAGCATAGAGACTGACGGGATTGTCTACGCGGTCGTCAGTGCTAAACGGCACTTTCTTGTTGCCACCATAGACACTCGACGACGATGCATAGACCAAATGCTCCACGGGGTTGTGGCGACAGGCCTCCAAAATGTTATAGAAACCGATGAGGTTCGACTGTATGTAGGCATCGGGATTGGTAATGCTGTAGCGTACACCGGCCTGGGCTGCAAGGTTGACAACCACGGCAGGCTTGTATTCGGCAAACAGACGGTCGATGCAGTCGCGGTCGGCAATGTCACCCTTCACGAAATGGTAGGTGATGCCCGAGGGTACCGATGTGTCGAGTTCCTTCAGGCGGAACTCCTTCAAGGCTACGTCATAGTAGTCGTTCATATTGTCGATGCCCACAATGGTGGCACCTTTTACGCCGCGGAACAGGCGTTTCACCAGATTCGAGCCGATGAAGCCTGCCGATCCTGTTACGAGAATCGTTTTGTTGTTCAGATCAATTCTTTCCATATTTTTCTACTGCTTGACTAAGTCGAGCCTGCTTACGCTCGACATCCAAAATTATATTTTGCCTGTTCTCGCTAAATCGCAGGCTTCATAATACGTATCAAGTGAACCGATGTCGAAGCGGCCTGCCGACATAGGCCAGGCGTGCATCGTGGTGTGATGCACCATATAGTGGGCCAGATTGCCAGGTGCGTCTTTGCCGCATCCGTTCTCAACCGAATGGTGCACGAGGTCGAGGTCTTTCTGCTTATATATATAAAAAGGTGGAACGGCCCAGTGGCTCTTCGGCACCTGCGGCTTCTCCTCCATGCCGAGCACGCGGTTATTGTCGTCGAGTTCAACGACACCTGTGCGCTGCAGCTTCTCGATGCTGGGCTGCTCATGGCACATGATGCACGAAGTGCCTTTCTCGTTGGCAAAGTCAACGAACTCCTTGAACGAGAAGAACAGCAGGTTGTCGGCTGCCACGACGAGCAGGTCGTCATCGAGGTCAAGTTGTTCCATTGCGAAGAGCAGGTCACAGACAGCCCCTAAACGGGTGTCGTTGGTCTCTGTCCCATCGTCAATGATGGTGATGGGCTTGGTGTAGAACGACTCGCTTGCCCACTGCTCGAAGATGGGGGCAAACTTATGGTTGGTGACGATGATGTGCTCGTCGATTTCGGGAATTTGGTCGATGTCGTCGAGCATGCGCCCCAGAATGGTGCTCTCTCCAATTTTCAACAATGGTTTCGGGAAGTTCTTTGTGAGTTCTCCTAACCTTGTGGCATAACCAGCTGCTATTACAATATTCTTCATTTTACAAGCCCTCTAAATTTATATGAATCTTGCACCGTCATCGGGCCTTACCCAAAACACTTTGAAGGTATCTTCGTATTCGGGGAACTGCTCCAGGTATTTGGCGGTGAGTTCTTTTTCAATGGATTCTTTATAAGTAGGATCGACCATGGCGATGCAGGCGCCTTTGAAGCCTGCACCCGAGAAACGTCCGCCATAGACGCCCGTCAGAGGACGCATGATTTCGTAGATGGCAATCAGTTCGGGAGAGCCGCACTCATAGTTGTGGATGGAACTTTCGCACGAGTCGAACGACAACTTGCCGAACAGCTTCATGTTGCCAGTCTCCCAAGCTGTCACGCCTTGTCTTACACGGCGGTATTCTGAATAGAAATGCTCTGCACGACGGGCGAAGCGGGCCGGCATGGCAATGCGTGTCTTCTCAAAAGTCGATTTGGGAATGTCGCGTAGGAAAGTTTTGTCGAATGTCTTCAATGGCTGGTCGGTATAGGCCAGCATGTTCCATGCGGCAGTCTTACACTCATAGACACGCAGGTTGTAGTCGCTGTTGACGAGTGAGCGTGTCAGTCCCGAGAAGAAAATGCCGATCTCGAAGTCGGGCATGTTGGGATTCCTCTTGATGATGCGGTAGTCGTTGCTGTCGCAGTCGAGGAACAGCAGACCATCTTTCTTTCCCAAGGCGATGCAAGCCTGGTCGAGCAGACCGTTGTTCAGTCCTATGTATTCGCGTTCGGCCTCAGAGGCGATCTGTACCACTTCAAAAGGTTGGAGTGTGATGCCGTTGGCTTTGGCAAAGGCCATCACGTAGGCAATGAGCACGGCAGCACTCGATGACAGTCCGCCTACGGGTAGTGAACCTTGAATGACTCCTTCGATGCCATGGGCCAGTTCAAAACGCTTGCGCAGGGCATATTTCGCACCGCGGGCATAGTCGCCCCAATGGTGTTCCCTGACCTGTGAGGGTGTGTTGACGTGGAAACTGACATCGCCTTCAAAGGTGCGGGACGAGAGTTTTACCTGTTCGTCATCACGAATATTGAACCACAGGTCAACACCTTTGTCGATGGCAAAACCCGTCACCAGACCGTGCTGGTGGTCTACATGTGCGCCCAGTGGACACACACGATAAGGGGAAAATATATGATATTGATAGTCCATAGCTGTCTGTCTCTGTTCTGATTAGCTTGCAAAGATAATGAATTTATACGTAAATTGCCCCTATTTATGTGTAAATTGTTTAGGTTTATGCATAAATTGGGCATGATGGGAGTCCTAATATTTGAAGCTTGAACCTCCAACGAACTCGCGCATAATGCTGGTGGGTGGAATTTCCTTGTCGCTGACGGGCAGAAAGAAGTGGATGAACTTCAGGAGGCGGTGGGCCTCGGAATACTCAGCACAGTTCTTCGGCACGGAGGCCAAAATGATTTCGGCATGGGTGCGCAGCACGGCAAACTCGATGTTGAGTGCCGAGTTGAACATTACGTCGGCGGTCTCCTGATAGGGGAATATCCACTGGTCTTCAGCCTCGCACACATTCTTCCACTGGGCAATGGTCTGCTGGGCCGTGAAAGCGCCTTTGTTGTAGTCGCGGATGATTCTTCTGAGCAGTCGGTTATCGCGCACTGGAATCCAGTTGTGGTCGTCGAGTGAGATGCTGGTCAGGGCTGAGATATAGATCTTGTATTTCAGCTTGTCGTCGATTTTCTTCGTGAGCAGTGGGTTCAGGGCGTGGATGCCTTCGATGATGAGCACCGTGTCGCCGGCTAATCTGAGCTTCTTGCCGTTCCATTCGCGTTTGCCTGTGGTGAAGTTGTATTCTGGAATCTCCACGCGCTCGCCTTTCATGAGTCGGGTCAAGTGGTCTTCCAGGAGGTTGTAGTCCACGGCCTCTATATTGTCGAAGTCGTAGTCGCCGTTGGGCAGTTTGGGCGTGTCGACACGGTTCACGAAGTAGTCGTCGGTTGAGAACGATAGTGGGCGGAGGCCGCAGGCTAACAGCTGTATGGAGAGACGCTTGCAGAAGGTCGTTTTTCCCGACGACGACGGCCCAGTGATAAGCACGATTCTAATGGGATCCTTCTCGGCATGGAAACGGCGGTCTATCTCCTCGGCAATCTTCACGATTTTCTTCTCTTGCAGGGCCTCGCTTACTTGGATCAGTTCAGAGGCATGGCCGCGCATGATGGCCTTGTTCACGTCGCCAGCATTCGACAGGCGCATGATGATGTCCCAACGTGTTTTCTCGGCAAACATCTCGAAGGTCTTGGGCTGGTCTACCCATTCCGCTATACGCGAAGGATTGTTCCAGTCGGGAACTCTGAGGATAAGTCCGTCTTCGTAGCGTTCCAGTCCCCATACTTTCAGATAACCGGCCGACGGCACTAACGGACCGTAGTAGTAGTCGACGGTGTCGCCCAGCATATAGTAGTCTGAATAGATGTGACCGCTTGTTTCCAACAGTTTCACCTTGTCGGAAAAGCCTCGCTCTGCAAACACGCGGATTGCTTCTTCGTTGGTGGCTTCCGTGCGTCGGAACGGCATGTCGAGGTCAATAATCTCCTGCATGCGATTTTTTATCAGTTCCACGTCGTCGTCGGTCATGGCCTCGCCCGTCTTCTTTTTGAAGTTACAGTAGTAGCCGCGGGCAAGCGAATGCTCAATGAACAGCTTTGAGCTGGGGAATACATCCTGCGTGGCTTTGTAAAGCACGAATGACAGTGACCGCACGTAGACGCGGTGACCGCTGCCTTCACGCGCGTCGAGGAATTCCACGTCACGGTTCTGGAAGAGTCGGAACTTCAGCCCTTGGGACACATTATTCACTTTGGCAGAGACGACAGGGTAGGGGAGTTTGATGTCGGCAGCATATTCCTGATAGACATCGAGCAAAGAGGTTCCCTCGGGGAAACTCTTCGTCACGTTGTTGTTCTTGCAGCGAATTTGCAGCATAGTCGTTTTTTGATTAGTTTGCTGCAAAGGTACAATTAAGTAGGCGAAAAACCAAATAAAATGATATTTGTTTAACGCGAATTGACATGAAGTGACGTAACTTCTTTCGTGTTTTCTTCTTTCGCTCACAAAAAAGTCGTATCTTTGTCGCAAAAACTTCAAAACCATTATTGATTATGGCACAAAGAGAATGGAAAGAGATCAGGAAGTTTGAGGAGATTCTCTTCGAAGAGTATAACGGCATTGCAAAGATTACCATTAACCGTCCGCATTATCGTAATGCCTTTACACCCCGTACAACGTTGGAGCTGAGTCAGGCCTTTGCGCAATGCCGCGAGATGCAGAACATCCGCGTGGTGTTGCTGACGGGAGCCATGTCGGAAGTGCCTGAAGGGAAACAGTTGGGTGATGTGAAGCATGCCTTCTGCTCAGGGGGCGACATGCATGTGAAAGGACGTGGCGGCTATGTCGACGACGAGGGCGTGCCTCGTCTCAGTGTGCTTGATGTGCAGATGCAGATACGACGGTTGCCGAAGCCCGTCATTGCAATGGTCAACGGCTATGCCATCGGTGGTGGCCATGTGCTGCACTTGGTTTGTGACCTTACCATTGCTTCCGAGAATGCCGTCTTCGGACAGACGGGGCCTAAAGTGGGTTCGTTCGATGCCGGTTTCGGCAGTAGCTATCTGGCTCGCATCGTCGGTCAGAAGAAGGCGCGGGAAATCTGGTTCCTTTGCCGTCAATACTCAGCCAAGGAGGCTGAACAGATGGGCATGGTGAACAAGGTGGTGCCTATCGAGCAGTTGGAAGACGAGTGTGTCAGTTGGGCAGAAACGATGATGGAACGCTCGCCGATAGCCCTGCGCATGATCAAGGCAGGACTGAACGCTGAACTCGATGGGCAGGCCGGTATCCAGCAGTTGGCTGGCGATGCCACGATGCTTTACTACTTCCTCGACGAGGCGCAGGAGGGCGGCAAAGCCTTCCTCGAAAAGCGTAAGCCGGATTTTGACCAGTACCCGAAAATCCCTTAATAAAAATAAAAGTGATTGAGCGGAATATGAAGATTACCATTCAGGAGCGGGTGTTCCATTTCAAGCAGCCGGCAGGAACGTCGCGCGGCGTTTACACAGAGCGGAAAAGTTGGTTCGTCACCGTGTCCGACGGCTTTTCTGTCGGAATCGGCGAATGTGCCCCCCTGCCTGACCTCAGCTGTGATGCGATGCCCCCTGATTTATATGTTAAGGTGTTGCGTGGTTTTTGTGACCAGGTGGAACAAACGGGCGAAATACCTTATGAGGCCATGCGCGACTATCCTTCTATGCTCTTCGGCTTGGAGACGGCTATGAAGAGGGACGAACCTGAAGTGAAGGGGCGCGAGATCAGCATTCCCATCAACGGACTGGTATGGATGGGCACCTATGAGGAGATGCTCGAACGGATGGAGGAGAAGTTGGCGCAGGGCTTTCACTGTGTGAAGTTGAAGGTGGGAGCCATCGATTTCGATCAGGAACTCGACCTTGTGAAGCGCATCCGTGAACGCTTCTCCTATCATGATGTGGAACTGCGTCTGGATGCCAATGGCGGTTTTAAGCCAGACGAAGCCCTCTACAAATTGGAGCTGCTCTCTCAATACGCCATCCACTCTATCGAACAACCCATCAAGGCGAAGCAATGGGCTTTGATGGCGGAACTCTGTCGCGACGCACCCCTGCCCATTGCTCTTGACGAGGAACTTATAGGCATCAATACGTCCGATGCCAAGCGGCAGATGCTGCGCATCGTGAAGCCTGCCTATATCGTGTTGAAGCCCTCGCTACATGGTGGCATGATGGGCTGTCGGGAATGGATTGACATCGCCCGTGAAGAGGGCATCGGCTCGTGGATCACCTCGGCTTTGGAGAGCAATGTGGGACTGAATGCCATCGCTCACTTCTGTGCCGATGTCTATGGCGACAATATCACCATGCCCCAGGGACTTGGTACTGGCCAGCTTTTTACAGATAACATCCCCATGCCAATCGAAATACGGGGCGACAGGCTCTGGTGCTCGTAGGTCATCCCCCTTGAGCTGTATCAGGACTAATGACACTTGAGGAGTTTTTAGCCGAATGGCAGAATGACAGCCCGACACTTCTGGTACATACCAGCGGCTCTACGGGACAGCCGAAGCCCATGCTTGTGGAAAAGCGGCGCATGGAGGCTTCGGCCCGTATCACCTGCGGTTTCTTGGGACTGAAGGAAGGCGATCCCGCCTTGCTCTGCTTGCCCCTCGACTATATCGCCGGCAAGATGATGGTGGTTCGCGCCCTCACCTGCGGCCTGCGCCTGATGAGCGTGGAGCCGACGGGGCATCCTCTCTCCACTCTCCACTCTCCTCTCTCCTCTCTCCACTCTCCACTTTCTTTCGCCGCGATGGTCCCCCTTCAAGTCTATAATTCCTTGCAGGTGCCTGAAGAGCGTGAACGGCTGATGGCCATCAAGCACCTGATTATCGGAGGCGGAGCCATTGACGAGGCAATGGCTGAGGAACTGAAATCCTTTCCCAATGCCGTGTGGAGCACCTACGGCATGACCGAGACCCTTTCGCACATTGCTTTGAGAAGACTCAGCGGCCCGGAGTGTTCCGATTGGTACACGCCTTTTCCTTCTGTTGGCATCTCCCAAGACGATGACGGCTGTCTGGTCATTGATGCCCCTGCCGTTCACGACGGCATATTGGTGACTAATGATATCGTGGAACTGAAACCTCCTCTCCCGGTTGGGGAAGGTCAGGGAAGGGCTTTCCGTATTCTTGGCCGCAAGGATAACGTCATTTGTTCCGGCGGTGTGAAGATACAGATTGAAGAGGTGGAACGGCTGTTGCGAAAGCATACCCAATTGCCCTTCCTGATTTCGAAATGTTCAGACAAGAAATTCGGTGAGGCAGTGGTGCTGCTCACCGAATCGGATGATCTGGATTCTCTTCGCCTGCTCTGTCAACAAGTGTTGCCGCACTTCTGGCAACCTCGCCACTATCTGCATGTAGGGAAACTTCCTTTTACCGGGACTGGCAAGCCTGCCCGAAAGGAGGCTGCACGTTTAGCAACCCTCGCGGTAGAAGTCTAAGACTTCCTCTATTTCTTCTTTCGTGGCCGTCTGGTTGATGCGGATGTCGCCCACATTGCCTAAAAGGGTGAAGTTGATAGTGTTGCCGATGTTCTTCTTGTCGTGGGACATCAGTTGGAGCAGGGTGGGGTAGTCGTCGCAAGTGATGGGCATGCGTCCGTAGTGGTCGAAGATGAAACGCACTACCTGACGCATCTTCTCTGTAGGGAAGCCCGTCTTCACCACACTCAGGTACAGCTCGCACACCAAGCCCCAAGCTACGGCATAGCCGTGCAGAACAGGTTTGCGCTGCATGGCCAGCGATTCGAAAGCGTGTCCCACGGTGTGCCCCAAGTTCAGTGCCTTGCGCAGTCCTTGCTCTAAGGGGTCTTCGAGTACGATGCGCTGTTTCACCTCCACGCTCTCGGCCACCATCCGCTTCAGTTCTTTCAGGTCGGGCTTCTCCACATCGAACATCAGCAGTTCTGCCAGCATACCCCCCTCTCCCGTTGGAGAAGGGTCGGGGGTGAGGCTTCCGTGCTTCAGCATCTCCGCATAGCCCGAAAGGATGTTCTCGCGGTCCATCGTTTGCAGGAATACCGTGTCGAGAATCACCGACGAAGCATTGCGGAACACGCCGATCTCGTTTTTCAGTCCGCCGAAATTAAAGCCTGTTTTTCCGCCTACTGAGGCATCGACCATGGCGAGCAGAGTGGTAGGTATATTAATAAGGTGTATGCCGCGCTTGAAGGTTGAGGCCGCAAAGCCGCCCAAGTCGGTTACCATGCCGCCGCCAAGGTTGATGAGCAGTGAGTGGCGTGTGGCTCCCATGCGTTGCAGTTCGCTCCACACATGGCTCACGGCCTCTAACGACTTGTTCATGTCGCCAGCCTCAATCACGATGCTTTCGGCACCTTTCAGACATTCAAAATGCTCTACCACAGGCCAGCAGAGTTGTCGGGTGGTCTTGTCTGTCAGCACAAACGTGCGGTCGGGCTGGCATTCACTGATAGCGGCAGCAAGGTCTTGTCCTAAGTGCTCGCTGATAATGACGTTCTGTTTATCCATTGTTTAGTTCTTGTTTTTGGAGCTGGGCCTTGATGGCTTCCGTGACTGTCGCCATATTGCTGCGCGAAACAGGGATGCTGTCATGGCAATGGTTGATGTGGAGCTGCATGCTGCCTGATTTCGCGACGATCTGCCCCACTTGTCCGAGATTGACGAGGAAGGCGCGATGGCAGCGGACAATCATCGGATAGGCCTGCAAGTCGTCTGCCATCTGTTTGGAGGTGGCTCTGAGTGTGTCGGTATGGACTTGTCCGTCGCGCCACTGATGGATTTTCACGTAATTGCCGACGGCCTCAATATATAAAAGGTCTGGAATCTGGAGGTTCACCGTTTCGCTGGTTGTTCCCGTAAGCACAATCTTCGACGAAGGCTGTAGGTCATCGTGGCTTTGTGTCTGCACCTGTTTCAGTTGCTCGTTCAGCTCTTTGGTATCCTCAAGTTCTGCCGCCAGATAGCGGCTGCGAAACTTGTTGCGCCAGTAGAGGCCGAGGATGAAAGAACAGAAGGCAATGATGACAAGCATCGTGAAGTAGCCTTCCCATGTCAATAGTGAGGGCAAGCCTTTCGCATTCATGGGGAAGTGGAAGTAGACGCACATCATCAGGGCCATCAGCGGCGTATTGATGAATTGGAACCGGAGATTACGCCGGAGAATGTAATCGATTCCCTTGTTGAGTGACGCTGGCATGTGTACCATATATTTTAAGATGGCTTCTGTGACATAACATATCCCCACGCCCAACATCCAGATGGCCATCAGGTGAACGTACACCATCCATCCCAAACCATCCAAACCCATCGGTTTGAACACTGCAAAAGCAAGGATGGAGATTCCCACGCTGACGATGCGGACACCAAGTGTTTCTTTTTGTCGTTTATCCATACGGACGGCAAAGGTATATAAAAAAGTGAAATTATCCCACCATTCATCACATTTCTTTGCAGAATATCCCAGAAACTTGTGTGAATCGTGGCTTTGAACTACCTTTGCCGTGTCAAAAAGGACGAAATCAATTAAAGGATATCAAAATGAAGACAATGAAATTCGCAGCGCTGATGGCTGCAATGATGATGACGATGACAATGGCCGCTCAGTTAAACGACAGCCTTTCGACGGACTCGACGATGTGGTTCAACCAGACGCAGGAACTGAGTGGCGTGATGGTAAAGGGTCGTTTGCCCAAAACACGTGTAAAAGGCGATGCCATGAGAACAAGGGTTGCCGGTACGATATTGGAGAAGGCCGGAACCGTCTCAGATGCCCTCTCGAAGATTCCTTCGTTGGAGGCTGAGCGCGACGGCGGTGTAAAGGTGCTGGGTCGTGGCGATGCCGAAGTGTATATCAACGGCCGACGGGTGCAGGACATGAAGGAACTCTCGCGTCTGCGTTCCGATCAGATTCAGCATGTCGATGTGGTGCAGAACCCTGGTGCCCGCTATGCAGCATCAACCAAGGCCGTCGTGCGCATCACGCTGAAGAAGGCACAGGGCGAAGGCTTCAGTTTCCAAGACTATATTGACGGCATGTATCAGTACGGCCACACGCTGACCAACAATCTCGACGTGAACTATCGCACGGGTGGTCTCGACATTACAGCTTCGCTATGGGCAGGGCGCTATGGTCATGCAAAGTCGTTACAGGAGCACG
>CAMYVQ010000048.1 GCA_947302435.1 uncultured Prevotella sp.
CACGGAAAGACACTTGGACTCGCGAGCAGCTAATCATGGCTCTTAACGTCTACTGAAAGATTCCCTTTAAGGACGTGAAGGAATGGCATCATAACATAAGATTGTTGGTCATTTTTAATTGAGCATCATCTAATTGAAAGGCTTATTGAATTGAACGCCAAAAATGCAAAAGGAACGCCAGTCTTTATTGAGCCATAGTATTTCGGATTAACAAACGTACAAGATATGAACGAGAACGAAATAAAGAACAAAGTATTAGATAAAGTAAAACATACACCTATACAGGTGCCTGATGCAGAGTTGTTGCAACTGGCTGACAAGATTGCGACTGTGGTAGAAATGGGCAAGCAGCAGTTGGCCATCAGCATCAACTAGACTATCAAGTCCACATATTGGAATGTTGGTCGCCACATCGTGGAGTTTGAGCAACAGGGATATGCAAGGGCGAAGTATGGGGCAAGCCTGCTTTCACGACTTGCAAGAATCCTTCGGCCAAAGGTAGGACGAGGCTATAGCCGTCCAAATCTGAACAATATGCGAAAGTTCTATCTGCTGTTCCCAATTTGTCAGATGTCTGACAAATCTGAGCCGTCAATTCTTCAGATGTCTGAAAAATGTCAGATGTCTGACAAATTAACGTGGTCACATATCTGCGAACTCATCACCATCGACGACCCATTGGAACGTGAATTCTATCTGAATGAATGTATTGCGGAAGGTTGGACGGTAGATGCTCTTCATCGTCAGAAGGAAAGCGGACTGTTTATGCGACTGGCACTTAGCAAGGATAAAAAGGGGATAATGGAACTTGCTTATAAAGGGCAGCAGATACAGACAGCGGAAGACGTGGTGAAAGACACTTATACGCTGGAGTTCCTTGGAATAGATGACAAGAAACGATATAAAGAGAAGGAATTAGAACAGAAGCTAATAGACAACATGCAAACGTTCCTGTTTGAGTTGGGCAAAGGATTCGCTTTGGTAGGTCGTCAATATGCACTGACTATCAACAATGTGCATTACCATGTTGATTTGGTCTTTTAGCATCGGATTTTGAAATGCTTCGTTCTCATTGACGTCAAGCATGGTGCCGTGAAGCATAAGGACATAGGCCAGATGAATATGTATATAAAGACGAATTGATGGTGGAGTATGCTACATACGGTATGGATTCTAACTTGTTCGTCTCGAAATACGAATTGTTCTTGCCCAACAAAGAAGAATTGCGTAAGTTGGTTATGGATGTCTTAAAGAAGTAAGTTGAATGAACTAAGTGAAAAGAGTATGATTCTCTTTGAGGAGGAACTTACCGTAGTCTTTCCGCTTTCAATTGACAAAGGAAGAACGTGACGAGGTTATCGAGAATTGCGAGAACCTCCGGTCTCTAAAGTTCTATCCATCCTTGCCGTATGTTTTCACAGAGCAGGGTGTAGGCCAACTTTGATGATAGAGTTGATGATAGAGATAAACCGTTAGAAAATAATGAGAAGTTCATAAAGCCTTGCTCGAACTCGGTTTTATAGAAATGACTGAACCCTGAACTGACACTATCGATTATGTGAGCGAGTTTGCAAAAACATGCCTCCTTTGGCACAAATTGCCTTTATTTCTAACGATTTCTTTTCATTTATCAAAGAATATTGATTTTTTGTCGTATCTTTGCTTCGGAAACAGCTATTAAAACTATGAACCAAGAAGAAAAGACAACGATAGAAGGGCGCATCGTCGATGTGCTGAAGACAGTCTATGACCCTGAGATTCCAGTGGATATCTACGAGTTGGGCATGATTTACAAGATTGACGTGAAAGACGACTGTACGGTGGACATTGACATGACTTTCACTGCGCCCAACTGCCCTGCCGCCGACTTCATTCTGGAGGATGTGCGCACCAAGGTGGAGAGTGTGGAAGGCGTGAAGTCTGCCAACATCAACTTAGTGTTCGAGCCTGCCTGGGACCAGTCGATGATGAGCGAAGAGGCTCGCCTTGAATTAGGCTTCTAAATTCTTAGTTATGAAAAACGTTTATTTCCTTTCCGATGCCCATTTGGGCTCGCTGGCGGTTCCGCACCGAAGGATGCAGGAACGCCGGCTGGTGCGCTTCCTCGACAGCATCAAGGAGAAGGCGGCTGCCGTCTATCTGCTGGGCGACATGTTCGATTTCTGGTACGAATACCGATATGTAGTGCCGAAGGGGTTCACGCGGTTCCTCGGCAAGCTTTCCGAACTGACCGACATGGGGGTGGAAGTGCATTATTTCACGGGCAACCACGATATCTGGGCCTACGGCTATTTGGCCGAGGAGTGTGGCGTGATTCTCCATACGAAACCTGAGACGACCGAGATCTACGGCAAGGTCTTTTATCTGGCCCATGGCGACGGGCTGGGCGATCCGAACAAGAGCTTCAAGCTGATCAAGAGCATCTTCCACAACCGCGTGTGCCAAGTGCTCTTTTCGGGACTGCATCCGCGTTGGGGTATGTGGTTCGGACTGAACTGGGCCAAGCATTCGCGCCTGAAACGGCCTGACGGCGAGGAGCCTCCCTACATGGGCGAGAACCGCGAGCACCTGGTGCTCTACACGAAAAAGTACATTCAGTATCACTCTAACGTGGACTACTTTATCTATGGCCATCGCCATATCGAGGTCGATTTGCAGCTGACGAAGAAGGCAAGGATGATTATCCTCGGCGACTGGATCTCGCAGTTCTCCTACGTGGTCTGGGACGGTCAGCATCTGTTTATGTCACAGTATATTGAGGGCGAAAGCCAAATGTGATAGAAAATGAAGAGAGCCATTATCCGAACATTGAAAGTGCTGGCCATCGTCTTTCTGACGGTGATGGTGCTGTTGGGCGTGCTTGTCTTTGTGCTGAACACCAGTTCGTTTCAGAACAAGCTGATGCGCCATTCCACACAATTGCTCAGCGAGAAGCTACAGACGGAAGTGTCCATCGACAGTGTCAGTGTCGGTTTTTTTACGCAGGAGATTTTGTTGCGGGGAGTACACATTGAGGACCAGCAACATCATCCCATGCTGGAAATCGGCCTGCTGAAGGTGAGTCTGGAATGGCTGCCCCTGCTCAGAAAGGAGGTACATGTCTCGTCGGCCACGCTCAAGGGGCTCAAGGCCGTCCTCTATCAGCCTTCGCCCGAAGAGCCTGCCAACTATCAGTTCGTCATCGATGCGTTCAAGAAAGACAAGGCTACTGTCGACTCTGTCCAGACGACAGAGGAGCCTGACAGTCTGCCAAAGAAGAAACTGGAACTGAATGTCAAGACACTGGAAATAGAGGACGTCAGCCTGACCTATAACGGCAATCAGGTTTCGTTGGCGCAGTTCGCTTACCATCGCACTTTCTTCGGCGACAACGAATGCAAGCTCAAAAAGCTGGAGGCCGCTTTCGACCGTAAGACCAAGAAAGGCGAGGAACGTTGCACTGTGGGCATCGCCGAACTCAAACTGAACGGGACAGACACGAAGGGGCTTGTGAAGTTCAGTGGCCTGCACTTTGCCAACGACAATCACCTGCCGCGCAAGAACAAGGGGAAGCCCAACCGCAGTGCCTTCGATGCCGGTCATCTCGACATCAAGGCCAACGGTCTGATAGACGTGAGCTATTTTGGCAAAGACACGTTAGTGGCTACGTTCAAGCACTTCGATGCCATCGATCCTGTGTCGGGCATCGAAATAAAAAAGATCACCCTTGGACTGAAGGCCAACAAGCGCGAGGCCCATCTTGATAACGTTGCCATCCAGTTGCCCAACACCACTTTGCAGTTTGATGAGGCCCGTCTGCAACTGCCCAGCAAGAAGGAAGGGCGGAAACTCAGCTATTCCACATCGCCCATCACGGGCAATGTGCTGCTGAAAGACATCAGCAAGCCTTTCGCCCCTGTGCTCAGTAAGTTCAGCATTCCCCTCAGCCTGAAAGTCACGATGAACGGCGACGACAGCGGTATGGACTTCCGCGACATCAGTGTGAAGACTACCGACAGTAAGCTGACGATTGCCGCCCGTGGCCATATCAGGAATCTCAGCGACAAATATGGTCTGGCCATCCGCTTCGATGTGTCACAGATGAAGGCCAAGAAAGGCATAGCCGAGAAAATCATCAACCAGTTCCCCGTGAAAAAGTTCATGATGAAACAGTTGGATGCGCTGGGCGACATCACCTACAAGGGCGATTTGGCTGTTCTCTGGCGTAAGGAGGAGTTTCAGGGAAAGCTGGCCACTGCGGTGGGCAATCTCGATTTCCATTTCGCGCTCGATGAGAACAACAAGTATGTCTCCGGCACAGCCAATACGGAAGAACTTGAACTGGGCAAGGCTTTCGACATGAAGGAATTGGGGGCGATAGCCTGTTCTGCCAATTTCCGTTTCGACATCTCCAAGCCGCGCACAGCCGTCATGCGTAAGAAGTTAGGTGGCAAACTGCCCATCGGCGATGTGGAGGCCGACATCAAGGAGGTCACTTTCAAAGGGGTCAAGGTGCGCAATGTGATCAGCACCATCAAGAGTGATGGCGCAGTGGCCAATGGCAACATCACCATCAAGGGCAAGCGTGTCGACCTGCTCTGCTCGTTCAGTTTCACCAACACCGAGTCCATCAAGAGCAAGCTGAAGGTAAAGCCCGGCATGAAGATTCACGGATTGTCGGACGATGACAAGGCGGCTAAGGAGCAGAAGAAACTGCAGAAGCAACAGGAGAAAGCCGAAGCCAAAGCCAGGGCTGATCAGGATCGGCAAGCCCGTAAAGAGGCCAAGGCTCTCCGCAAGCAACAAGAGGCCGAAGAGAAAGCCCTCCGCAAGCAACAAGAGGCCGAAGAGAAAGCCCTCCGCAAACAGCAGAAGGCAGCCGAAAAGGAACGCCGCCGTCAAGAGAAAGAGAAGGAAAAGCTCCTAAAGAGAAGGGGGAACGACCTGAACCAAGACTGAGGATGTGGGTCTGGGGGGGACGGGGTGGCTGACATCCTGGGCATGGGAGGCTTCTGTGAGCCGTAGCTTGTAGGCTCCTGGCTGCACATCGGCGAAGCTGATCTGGAAAGCCCCCGACACCTTGCCTTTCACGGTGACCAGCCTTTCTGCCAAGTCAGTCACCCAGCGGTCGTCCTTGTCGAAGAGCGAGAGGGTGAGAATGCGCGTCTGAGGCTCCTCATGCTTGCTGAATAAAGTATAGTTGATTCGGGCGGTACTGCCAGGATGGAATACATAGACGAGACGGTCGTCTACAAAGTCGGGGTCAACATCCTTGAACCGCATCTCCTGACAAGTGAAAGGTGCCTTGTTGTCAACAGCCTTACTGAACACTTCTTCATCGAAATCACTGAAGCCCGTTTCCTCCTCGTCGTCATCGTAGAAATGATCGTCGAGGGGCTGGTTGAAGTAGGCCATATCCTGTGTACTGCTGATGACGGCTGAAGTCATGTCGGGTTCTTCCGCTCCCCCCTCTTCACCAGGGCGCACATTGGCATACGAGGCAACCATCCGTTTCTCCTGACTGTTGGTGAGCGTGAACGGAACGCACGACCATTCATTCTTGGGCACCTGTTGCCAGCCTTTGCTGCCATTGACATAGAACAGGGCGACATAATAGTTGCCCGGCTGAAGACTGAGCACACCGTTGAACGAACAGTCGGAAGTCTGTCCGCCCCTCAGTGTGGCGGTACCGGCCTGTAGCGTGGCCACGCATTGTTGCATGCTTTGGTCGTAGATGAAGACACCCAACTTGTCGCTGTAGTCCTGAGTAGCCGTCAGTCGCGCTATGACAGTCTGGTTGCCGCTTGTCACGCCCTGATTGTTGGCGGCAAAGGCTATGGGTGCTGCCAGTACCAGCGGACTGCTGCCCGTGGGCTGGGCTGGGGTGGCATCCGTCTCCGCCTGTTGTCCGCCGTCCGTCGTCTCATCGTCCTGTGTCGTTGCCGAACGGTCGAAACCGTTGTCGGGCAGGTCACAGTAGTGGGTGGAATAGTTCATGGCTCCCGTGACGGTCTTATTGGATATGGTGACATCGATGCAGTTGCAACTGCTACTCAGACAGGAACGCCACAGACCGTCGGCTGACGACTGACAGACAATGACAAACTGGTATTGTCCGTTGGGCAGACTCGAAGGCACTTTTGCGTTGATCTTCAAGTTTGGCACACGGGAGAATCGGGGCAAGGACAGACGAGCCGCTCCCAACACCTGCGTGAGCTGTCCGTTCTGATAGAGACCGACACCCACCTGACCGTTGAAGTCGTAGAGCGAGGCGTTGGCCAGTTGCTGAAGGGTGAAGGAGCTGGTCTTTCCGGTCTTCGCTTCCAAAGCCACTGTAATCTGTCGGAATGAGAGCACATAGACAGGCAGGGCGTTGGCTGCCGGTGGCTGAATGCCGCCCACGAAGCACACTTGGTCGTTGAATCCGCCGCTGCCACCGCCGACACCTAAAGACGACGGACTGAGATTGGTCAGCTCGAAGTAGCCGTTGCTCATGCCGTTCCATCCCCAGTTGATATGGAAAAGTCCGTTGGCATCGTAGCCGTCGCAGACAAAGCAATGGCCACCGCCGCTGCCTTGTCCGCTGACCAATACTGGCCGTCCGGCATTCAGTTCGCGCTTCAGGTAATAGACGAAGTCGGCCGATGTGAAGTCAGCACGCTGATAGACCA
Source organism: uncultured Prevotella sp. (assembly GCA_947302435.1). Lineage (GTDB taxonomy): Bacteria > Bacteroidota > Bacteroidia > Bacteroidales > Bacteroidaceae > Prevotella. The sequence continues at coordinate 6,651 of CAMYVQ010000048.1, forward strand.
TGATGCCACGGTCGAAACCGAAGAGGTCGATGAGGCCCAAGGCCATGTCTTGGGTCACGGCTCCGCTGGCCGAGGGCGAGTAGCTCATGTTGCAGGCGATACCGGCATCGACCATCAGTCGTGCGACGGCCTGTTGCTGCTGTGCATTGCTGCGGGCGTTGGAATAGGATGTGAGCATGTTGTTCCAGTCATACGCCGTCGTGTAGCTTGTGCCGATGGTCTGTCCGTTGAGCAGATAGGAATGGCTCTTGCCTGTGGGTTGGGTAGGGTGCTGCCAATAGCGCATCACCTGAGAGGCGGCAGTGGCCACGCAACCTGTGACGCACGACTTGCCGTTGATTTGCGGACAGAGTAGGTTATAGGGGTTCGACTGTCCGTAGTTGATGCTGCCCAACAGCGGTTCCACCGCGCGGGCAAAGGCCTGGCTGCCCTTGGAGCGGCCTTTGCTGAGCACCAAGTCGCCCAAGTCCATGTTGAGCAGGGAGTCGGGGGTCATCGACAGCTCATGCAGTTCCTTGTGATAGACCTTCAGCCATGCCTGCATCTCGGCTGGCACGTTGTTCACGTCGAAACAGCCCGTGTCGCTATAGCCGAGAATCTTCTTTGAACGGTTGTCGGCACTGATGATGACGAAGCCCTCATTGTCGCCACGGTTGAAGATATAGAAATACGGCTGACTGTTGACAGAGTCCTTTTCCGTATAAACCATCTGCTGTTTCGGGGCAGGCTCGCCGGCTTTCCGTTTCATCGGCCAGAAGGAATCGGCCATGCGTTGGGCTTCCTCGGCTGAACGAAACTGTCCGAAAGCATCGAACTGGCTCAGGAAAACAGCGAGAACGAATAATAGGGTGGGGCGTTTGAGGTGTATCATCATCGGTCTGTTCTATATGGACTTTTCTTTGACTGTCACAGATTTCAGCCTATTTTTTTGACTTTCACGAATTTCAGGCCGTTCTGCTTCTTGCAGTTGTGGTTGCTTTCCGATTTCTGTGCGGCGGCATTGATAGCGTTCTGGATCAGCATCTCCCATGTGGGGGTCTGTTCGTTGAGTACGCTGACCTGATTGCGCAGGCTTTCAATGACACTCAGGAGGAAGAAGCCGCCGTTGCTTCCACACCACGACACTTCGCCGGGGCTGGCAGCCGTGGCGATGATGTTGCCCGCGGATTGGAGGAAGAGCAGGCGCATCTTGTCGCGGTCGAAATTCTTGTTGGAGCGCGAGAAGAGCGAGTTTGTGTCGATGATTGGCATGTCGAGGTCGATTTCGCTGTTGCAGCAGTCGCTAAGGACGATGTTCAGGCGTGCGCCCTTTGCTGAGATGCTGTCATAGACTGCCGATAGGGGCAGGTAGTTCTCGGCGGCATCGTCGTAAGCTGTGGGCGAGAGATCCATGTTCGGGTAGAAGTCTTTCTGGTCTTGAAAGCGGAAGCCGTGGCCGCTGTAGACGAAGACCACCACGTCGCTTACCGATGGCGAAAGGTTGTTGACAGCCTCCACAAGCGCCTCCTTGCTATAGTCGTTGTTGGCCACGATGGTCTCGTCTAATTGCAGGCCCACCACCTTGGCAATGCCGGCAAACTCGCTGCGCACGCGGTTCAGGTCGACCATGCACGCCATGCCGATGTCGCTCACGTTTGTGTTGGCCGTCACAATCAGATGGAGTATGGGCTTCTGGGGCACGTCAATGACAGGCCTTAATTCAGGTTCTCCAACACCTGCACCCGGTCTCTGTACAATGCGTTCCCTTAGGGCCAGTTTGGCCTCCTCCTCTGCCATGATCTTTTGGCTCATCACCCTGTTGAATCCGTTGACCAAATTTTTGTACTCAGGTTCGTTACCGATATAGAAGGATTGGAGGTATGCTTCATTCATATCCAACATATCCATCTCCCTGAAGCTGATGGCCTTCAACCACTTGTTTCGTTTCTTCAGGTTGAAGGTTACATAGGGCGGCTCTATCAGCTCAGGCATCTCGTTGCCTTCTATCACCCACACCAAGATGGGCATTTTCTTGTCGTCGGGCGTGTAGATGACCAATTTTGCACTGTCGTTCAGTTCGTCCTTCTTCACCGTGCATTCGTAGTTGGCCTCCTTGAACTTGTTCTTGTTGCGGTCCTTATAGGAAGTCAGGCGCATTTTGCAGTGGGCATCGTCAGTATATGTCAGTAACCCCATATACAGTTCTTTGTTGCCAGGATGATTGTAGCTCACTTCGTAGAACGTCTGTGCGTAGGCGGTTACGACCCCGATAAGCATGAGTCCAAACGTAAAAAGCCTTTTCATATTTCCAAGATTTTAGTAAACAATTTGTATTCGTTTGCAAATATAGTGAAAAACGGCAAATGAACATCATGTTTTACAAGAATATTTCATTATCGGTCAGCTTCTTTTGGAAAAAAAGTATTAACTTTGTCGCTGATAATAAGGAGTTGACAAGTATGGATATAAAGGAATATGCCCTTGAGGCTGCTGAATTGCTGGGCCAGTTGATTGCCACGCCGAGCATAAGCCGTGAAGAAACGAAGGCTGCCGACCTGCTGTTTGAACAGATGCAGAAATGGGGTCTGCAACCGCAACGCGAAGGAAACAACGTGTGGGCTGTGGCTCCCAATTACGATGCCGCCAAAGAGACTGTTCTGCTAAATGCCCATATCGACACGGTGAAACCCGTGTCCACTTGGACACGCGACCCCTTCAAGCCCCAATGGGAAGGCGACCGCCTCTACGGATTAGGCTCGAACGACTGCGGAGGCGGATTAGTGTCGCTCTTGCAAGTGTTCAGGATGCTCACCTCCCACTCATCATCGTTTGCATTCCAGTATAATCTCATCTATCTGGCCTCGTGCGAAGAAGAAGTGTCGGGCAAAGACGGCATTGTGCGTGCTTTGCCCCTGTTGCCGCGAGTCGATGTGGCCATCGTGGGTGAACCAACGGGCATGCAGCCAGCCATTGCGGAGAAAGGACTGATGGTGATCGACGGCTATGCCCACGGCGTGAGCGGACATGCTGCCCGCAACGAGGGGGTGAACGCCATCTACGAAGCATTAGATGACCTGTTGTGGCTGCGCGACTACCGCTTTGAGAAAGTGAGTCCATTGTTAGGCCCGACGAAGATGACGGTGACAGTGGTTGAGGCAGGGACACAGCACAACGTGGTGCCCGACACGCTCCACTTCATCCTCGATGTGCGCCCCAATGAGTATTACCAGAACGAAGAGCTTTTCAGTTTTCTATGCCAGCACGTCAAGAAGTGCGAACTGAAAGCCCGTTCGTTCCGCCTGCATTCCTCCTCGATTGACGACAAGCATCCGTTGGTGCAGCGGTGTTTGTCGTTAGGCCTGCAGCCTTTCGGTTCGCCGACCCTTTCCGATCAGGCCCTCATGCCTTTCCCGTCGTTCAAGCTCGGTCCCGGACAGAGCAGCCGTTCCCACTCAGCCGACGAGTATGTCTGTCTGAGCGAGATCGAAGATGCCATCGGGAAGTATCTGCAGATATTATAGGTTAGGTTATCTTCCTAACCAGGAGCTGGGATTCAGCAATGTGTTCCAGTTGCGCAGTTGGAACTGCATGGTGTTGTCGGAGCCGAGCGAACCCAATGTCTGACGGGTTTTCACACGCTGCCCCTTACGCACACTCACCGAAGCAAGATTGATGTAGGCCGAGATATATTTGCCGTGGCGCACGGTAACGATATAGGCTCCCCCTTGATAGTAGACCCCGCTCACTTCACCGTCGAAGATGCATTGTGCCTTCGCGCCCTTCTGGCCTTTCAGATGCCAGCCGTTGCTTTGCAGTCGCACATGGCTCAGGCCTTCGGGCGAGTAGGTGCCATAGCCGCGCACCAGTCGGTATGAGCCAGTGATGGGAATGGGCAGACGGCCACGGTTCGACTCAAAACTGCCGCTCAACCGATGATCCTCAGTCGGTTTGGTATAGCTCTCCCGGGACTTCTTGGCTTCAGCCAGCTCACGGTCACGGGCCTTTTTGTCTTCCTTGGCGCGTTTCTCGGCAAGTCTGCGTTCCTTCTCGGCCTGACGCGCCTGGCGTTTGGCCTCGTCGCGCTCTTTCTGCGAAGCGGCTTTCTCGGCCTTGCGACGGGCCTCTTTCTCCTTCTTCCGCGCTTCGGTCACGCGACGTTCGTTCTCTTTGCGGGCAGCCTCGGCAGCAGCTTTCTTCCGTGCCAGTTCGGCGGTACGCTTCTTGGCAGCTTCGGCCTCGGCCTTCCGCTTGTCCTCGGCCTCCTGACGGGCAATCTCTTCAGCAATCAGCTTGTCGATACGGGCGTTCAGTTCGGTCTCGCGCCGTTGCTGTTCTGCAATCAGTGCCTCAACGGTTTTCTGCTGCTTCTTCAGTTGGTTCACCTGTGTCTGCTGTTCGCTCTGCTTGTTCTCTAATTGCTTCTGCTCCTCTTCGCCGCGTGCGAGCAATGTGCTCTTCTCCTGACGGGAGTTGGCCAGTTCCTGTTTCTTCTCCTCCACCTGTTCCTGCTTCGACTTCACGGCCTCGCCCTGAGCCCGCTGATAGGAGGCATACTCGCGTGAGAACCGCATGCGACGGTACATTTGGGTAAAGTTGTCGGCACTGAAGACGAACATCAGCTGGTCTTGAACCGAACGGTTGCGGTGCATGTAGCGCATGCTCATCATGTAGCGCATGCGGCGCTCTTCAAGCTCCTTTTGCAGCACGGCCAACTGTTCGTCCAAGAGTGCGATGTGGGCTGTCAGACGGGTGATGTCATTGCGAATGGTATCGACCACTTTGCGCTTCTCGGCAATTTCCTCGTCGAGAATCATCAGGTTCTCCATGCCTTTCTTCACATTGCGCTTCAGCTCCTCTTGCTTGCGCTGGTTGGCGGCACGCTGCGCTTGCAGTTCAGTGCGCTCTTTTTGCAGCCCTTTCACGGTGACAGGCTGTTTTCCGCCCTTCTTCGTGCCTGTCGACTGCTTGCCCTGTTGCTTCGACGGCTGCTTCTTTCCCCCTTTTTGCTGGGTAATGGCAGGCTTACGCTTGGCTGTCCGTGACTGCTGGGCAGGGACGGACAGGCACAAGAGCGACAATAAGAGCAACAGTAGAGTCTTCTTCATTTTTCTTGTTTGGGAAACAAATCAGAAACTGCCCATGATGCGCGACAGGAGCTGGTCGGGTGTCACTTCGCGGTATTTCTCGGAAACCTCAGTGCGTGTCTCCCATCCGTCGTCGGTGCCTAAGTAGTTGAGCTTGATGTCCATTTTCACCTCTTTCTTAGGCGAGGTGAAGGTGACAACCATCTCGTTGGGGAAAGGCTTGCCGTTGAGCGAGCCCATGGCGGCATAGTTCCAGTTGAGCAGTGTGTTGCCATTGTAGGGGTCGCGATACATGATGTTGGCCATCTTGATGCGGCCAGTGGTCTGGTTGGCCAGCCAACTGTAGTTGATCTTGCCACGTTCCAGATAGATGACGGCCTCGTCGCCGCCCATGTCGGTCGTGAAGTTGTCGAGCATCGTGTGGTCTACCCCCTCATTGCCGGGGATGAACAGCTCGTTCCAGAACAAGGCCTGGAGGGTGAAGAAGTTGATGCCGCTGTTGCGCAGGAAGTCCACATACTTATAGGGTGCCTTCAGGTACTGCTTGTTGATGCGGTCTACGATGAGCACATAGTCTTTGGTGAACTCCATTCGTCCTGCCTCCACGAATCCGAACGCCATCAGTTGCAGGCGGATGACATCGTCGCGCTTCATGCGCAGATTACCCGTCAGGCTGACTTTCTGGGGACCTACTTCGAGTGTGAACTTCAGCTTCGACGACACATACTGTGTCTTCAGCGACGACGAGTTGTGTACCAGTGTCAGGAAGTCTTTTTGTCCCACTGTGTCGGTAGTCACTGTCTGGTTTTCCTTTACTGTCTTCTTATGGGTGCCGCACGACGACAGGCCGAATACGACCATCAGGGCGACCGCACTTATCACTTGATATACTTTCATTTCTTTATGTATTTTTTCTTTTTTATTTTTCTTCTCAGGAGCTTGTTGTCTGGATTGTTGTCGAGGGCTTGTTGCCAGAACTCCAATGCCTTGTTCATGTCGCCATTGAGGGCGAAGATGTCGCCGGCGTGTTCCAGGATCACGCTGCTTTGGGTGGTGTCCTCTTCCACGGCCTGTTCAATGTAGCCTATGGCATCGCTGTATCGCTTCTGCATGAAGAGGATCCATGCGTAGGTGTCGAGATAGGTGCCGTTGTGCGGCTCGGCCTTGATGGTCTTGCGGCTCATTTTCTCTGCCTTGTCGAGCTGCTCGCCCAGTTCGCTCAGATAGTAGGCATAGTTGTTCAGACAGCCCACGTTGTCGGGCTTCCAGGCCAGACAGGAGTCGTATGCCTCGAAAGCTTCCTTCTGCCGTCCCTTTTGATGGAGCAGGTCGCCCATCACGGCATAGAAATCGCTCACAATGGCGGGATTGCTCTCGTCGGTAATGACACTGATGCCGTTCTGAAAGGCTTCGAGCGCATGGTCGTGGTCGTCCTGACGGTAATAGGCCATGCCTTGATAGTAGTAGAAGGCCATTTCGTCGGGGTTGTACTGACGGGCCTGCTGACAGAGGTCGATGACGCGCTCGTTGTCCGTGTCCTCCCAGGCATACTGCACTAACTGCAGACGGGCCGAAGCGCGGTCGGGAGCCAGTCGCAATACTTGTTTGAGCATGTCCGAGATGCTGTCGCGCGGCATCTTTTTCAGTTGCATGTAGGCCGCACAGAACTCGGCAATGTCGGCTGCGGGTTCAGGCACTGCCAGCAGTTCGTGGAAGAATTGCATCACACGGGTGCTGTCACCGCCATGATTTTCACTGTAGCCTATCTCCTGACGGAGCAGGGAAATCTTGTCCTCCAATGCCGTCACAGGATTCAGCAGAATGCTGCGTGTCAGTGAGTCGGCTTTGAGCGTATCCTCTTCGTTCAGATAGTAGGTGCGCAGGGAGGCTTGTGCGCGGTAGTTGTCGGGCTCTTCGGCCAGTACTTCGGCCAGCACCTTTCGGGCCTCCTCCCTTCGGTTCGTCTCGTCGTCGCCCTTGGCCATCATGAGCGTGTTGGCGTAGAGCGTACGGTAGTTCAGGTCGTTGGGATAGCGTTCCGAGAGGGCTTTCACCTCGCTCAGTGCCGCCTCATGGTCGTTCATCTGCAAGTAGAGTCCGCTCTTGGCCAAAGAGAGGCGTTCGCTCTTGCCATCGATCAGCTCCATGCGGTCAAGCACGGTGATGGCCTCGTCGTATTGGCGCAGTTGCAGATGCAGTCGGTAAAGCATCTCCAACAAGTCCTGACGGCTCTTGTCCACATTGTAGAGGCGTTCTGTCACGGCGATGGCATCGGCATAGAGCTCTTTCGACACGTAGGCTTGGGCCAGTGTCTCCATATAGTTGGTGTTGTCGGAGTCACGCTGCAACGCCTTTTTGAAAAAGTCGAGTGCCTTGTCGGTCTGCTTCATCTCAGTGTAGTACTGCGCTAAGAAGAAGTAGGCTTCAGAAGCCGTGGAGTCGATTTCCTGACATCGTGTCAGCAAGTTGAAGGCAGCATCGTGGTTGCCTTTCTGCCGTTCCAGCATGGCCTCTAAGAAATAGGCATCGTACTTGCGCCGCTGCCCATAGTTGTCAGCGTGTGCCTGCAACGACAGACAGCCCAGCACGGCCACCATGATTGTCAACAGCATATTCCTCACGCCACTATATCCAATTGTACTTGACACATTATGCATTATAAAACCCCTGTATGTCCGTAGCCGCCTTCGCCGCGTTCGGTCTTGTCGAGTGCTTCCACTTCCACAAACTCAGCCTGCTCATGACGGGCGATGACCATCTGGGCGATGCGCTCGCCGTCGTTGATGGTGAAGTCTTCGTTCGACAGGTTGATGAGCACCACGCCCACCTCGCCGCGATAGTCGGCATCGATAGTGCCGGGCGCGTTGAGCACGGTCAGACCGTGCTTCAGGGCCAGTCCGCTGCGGGGGCGCACCTGTGCTTCATAGCCGGCAGGCAGTGCGATATGCAGTCCCGTAGGGATCAAGCGTCGTTCCAACGGGTGCAGCACCACGGGTTCCTCAAGGTTTGCCCTCAAATCCATACCTGCACTTTGCTCAGTGGCGTAAGCCGGAAGCGGCTGGTGTCCTCGGTTCACAACTTGTATCTTCATGTTGTCACAAATAGAAATGAGTTGCAAAATTACGCTTTTCTATTGAATTATCCATAATTTAAATATTAAATAGTGTTTCGACAGCCGAAAGTTGACGGTGGGCAGATATTTCTGACTGCAAAGACAATCATTGTTTTGGAAACAATGGAAAAAGAAGCGGATGGATTTTTGCGAAAATCCACGCAATTTTCGCGAAAATTGAACGAATTTTCGCGAAAATTGAAAACAAGCGAATACCTTTTCTTGCAAGATTAATGGGAAATGACTACATTTGCAGGCGATGAAATGGAACCAACTCATATCTAATTGCCGATTGGGGCAGGAGCACCGCCACCCCGAACGGCACGATGACCGCACAGAGTTCAAACGCGACTACGACCGGCTGATATTCTCGGCACCCTTCCGCCGCATGCAGAACAAGACACAGGTGTTCCCCCTGCCGGGCAGCATCTTCGTACACAACCGCCTGACCCACTCGTTGGAGGTGGCTTCGGTGGGTATGTCGCTTGGCAACGATGTCTATCAGCACCTGCAGGCACGCTATGGCAACGAGCTTAGTCCGTTAGTGGCTGAGATAGGACAGATTGTGTCTACGGCCTGCCTTGCCCACGACATGGGCAACCCGCCCTTCGGACATTCGGGCGAGAAGGCCATCCAGACCTTTTTCACTGAAGGCAAGGGAGCCTATCTGAAAGAGAAGGTGTCGCCCATTTTCTGGGACGACATCACCCACTTTGAGGGTAATGCCAACGCTTTCCGACTGCTCACCCACCAGTTTTGTGGCCGGCGGCCAGGTGGTTTCGTCATGACCTACAGCACGCTGGCTTCCATTGTGAAATACCCCTTTTCTTCGTCTTTAGCTGGCAAGAAGGGCAAGTTCGGCTTTTTCAACAGTGAGGCCGAAAGCTATCTGCGCATTGCCGAGGCCATGGGTATCAAGAGGATGGAGGACTCGGAATTTATCAGGTTCGCCCGTCATCCGCTCGTCTATCTCGTTGAGGCGGCTGATGACATCTGTTATGAAATCATGGACTTGGAGGATGCCCACAAACTGAAGATCCTCAACTACGAAGAGACATCGGACCTGATGCTGAACTTCTTCGACACACAGGACCAGAAGCACATCGTGCAGCGCATCGAAGACGAACAGCTCACCGACCCGAATGAGCGCATCCAGTATCTGCGTGCCTGTGTCATCGGAAGGTTGGAGAACGAGTGCGTACACACGTTTGTTGAAAACGAAGAAAAGATTCTCGAAGGAAGCTTCGAGGGGTCGCTCATTGACCATATCGCCCCCTTGCAGCGCGATGCCTACAAAAAGTGTACGCAGATTTCAAAAGCCCGTATCTATCGCAGCCGTCCCGTACTCGACGTGGAGCTGTCGGGTTATCGCATCATGGCCACGCTCATGGAACTCATGACCGAAGCCATCGAGCATCCCGATCGCTACTATTCGCAACAGCTTATAGGACGGGTGAGCAGCCAGTACGACATCAACAATCCCGACTTGGAGAAGCGCATCATGGCTGTCATCGACTACATCTCGGGCATGACCGATGTCTATGCCCTCGATGTCTACCAGAAAATCTGCGGTATCTCACTGCCCATCATTTAAGGAACGGGTGCTGTTCCGGCATCCTCTCGTCTGGACTGGTAAAGGTCAGGCTTTCTTCCGGTCTTCCTCAATGAAAGCGAGGAGACGGTCGACAGCCTCGGCTTCAGGGATGTTCTTCTCGATGCACTCCTTGCCACGGTAGAGGGAAATCTTGCCACGACCGGCACCCACATAGCCGTAGTCGGCATCGGCCATTTCGCCCGGGCCGTTCACAATGCAGCCCATGATGCCGATCTTCAGCCCCACCAAATGACTGGTGGCCGCCTTTATGCGTGCAATCGTTTCCTGTAGGTTATAAAGGGTGCGGCCACAACCGGGACAGGAAATATATTCGGTCTTGGTGAACTTGATGCGGGCAGCCTGGAGGATGGAGTCGGCCAAGCCCCCTAAGTTCTTGGACGAGCCAAGCGGCAAAGCCGAGCGAGGGGGTTGGGGGTCTGAACCAGCGACAGGTCTTCCATCGTTCAGACCCCTATAGTCCCCTAACTTAGGGGACAAAAGAAGTTTTGTGGCTTTGCGGTCGATAAACAATGCCCCCACGGCCATGGCGGCCTTCAGCTGGAAAGTTTCCCAGTCAGGGGCATCGAGGGCGAGGGTCACTGTGTCGTCCTTGATGCTTGCCTCGGCTTCGGCACGCAGACAGGTACATTCGGGAATCAGTTCGACGAGCTTGCGGGCTACGGGAATCTCGCATTCGGGCTCTTCGGAAAGGCTGACGCGGATGGTGTCGCCGATGCCCTCGGTGAGCAGGGCACCAATGCCCACGGCACTCTTGATGCGCCCGTCCTCGCCTTCGCCGGCCTCGGTCACGCCGAGATGCAGCGGATAGTGCATGTCCTCCTTGTCCATGGCCTCGACCAGCAGGCGTACCGACTTCACCATGACCACGGTGTTCGATGCCTTGATGGAGATGACCACGTCGTTGAAATCATATTTGCGGAAGATGCGCAGAAACTCCAGGCAGCTCTCCACAATGCCTTCGGGGGTGTCGCCATAGCGCGACATGATGCGGTCGGAGAGCGAGCCGTGGTTCACGCCGATGCGCACAGCGGTGTGGTGCTCCTTGCAGATATGGATGAAGGGGACGAGCCGCTCCTCAACACGCTGCAGTTCAGCCTGATACTCCTCGTCGGTATATTCCAGATGCTTGAACGTGCGGGCCGGGTCGACATAGTTGCCCGGATTGATGCGCACCTTCTCGCAATACTGTGCGGCCACGTCGGCCACATGGGCGTTGAAGTGGACATCGGCCACCAACGGCTGGTGGTAGCCGTCGGCCTTCAGACGTGCCGAGATGTTCTTCATGTTCTCGGCCTCGCGACTGCCCTGTGTGGTGAGCCGTACCAGTTCGCCGCCGGCATCGATGATGCGCTTGGCCTGGGCCACGCATGCTTCGGTGTCGTTGGTATCGGTTGTGTTCATTGACTGAATGCGGATGGGATTCGATCCGCCGATCTCGATGTTGCCCACACGGGCCACACTCGACTGACGGCGACGGTAGATGTTCTGCTGCTCCATTGTTTTTAGGCGTTAATTTTCTGCAAAGATAGTACAATCTGCATGAAAAACAAAAAATTGTTGTACTTTTGTCGATAAAAACATATCAAATTGATTGGCGACGAGCTGAAATACAGGATTCGTGAGGCTTTCGGCTATACGCCCACAGCCGACCAGGAACGGGCCATGCAGGTGTTTTCGCTCTTTCTCACTGACCGCACGCCGCAGAGTGTCATGGTGCTGAGGGGTTCGGCTGGAACGGGAAAGACCACACTGGCCGGTGCCATTGTAAAGAGCATGACGGCCCTGAAGCAGAAGCTTGTGCTGATGGCTCCTACGGGGCGTGCGGCGAAAGTATTCTCGCTCTATGCTGGACATACTGCTTTTACCATCCATAGGCACATCTACCGCCAGAAGTCCGCTGGCGATCTCTCGTCGTTCAACCTCAATGACAATCTGCATACCGACACGCTCTTCATCGTCGACGAGGCTTCGATGATTGCGGGCATTGCCGCCAACGATGCCTTCGGCTCCAATTCGCTGCTCGACGACCTCATCCGCTATGTCTACACAGGAAGGAATTGCCGCATGCTGCTCATCGGCGACACGGCACAGTTGCCCCCCGTGGGCGAGGAGGAGGCTCCGGCCCTGATGAGCGGCGTGCTGCATGGCTACGGACTGAAGGTCTACGAATGCGACCTCTCCGAGGTGCTCCGTCAAAGTCTTCAGTCTGGCATTTTGTGGAATGCCACGATGATTCGTTCCCTTATCACCCACGACGAATTGACACAGTTGCCCCGGTTCCGTCTGCATAGCTTCACTGACATCACGGTGGTGCCTGGCGACGAGCTGATAGAGTCGTTGGCATCGAGCTATAATCGTGTAGGGGTCGACGACACCATCGTGGTGACACGCAGCAACAAGCGGGCGAATGTCTACAACGAAGGCATCCGCCGCACAGTGCTTGATCGTGAGGACGAGCTTTGTCGCGGCGACCAGCTCATGGTGGTGAAGAACAAATACGGTCTCGGTCCCAATTCTTCGCCCACTGGCAAGGGCGGAAAGAGTGATTTTCTTGCCAACGGTGACCGCTGTGTGGTGCAACGGGTGCGCAACGTCCACGAACTGTATGGCTTCCGCTTCGCTGAAGTGACCGTGCAGTTTCCCGACTATGATGACATGGAGCTGACCACGACGGCACTTCTCGACACGCTGACCACGGAGGCACCGGCACTGACGCGCGAGCAGCAGGAACAACTATATAATAAGGTGATGGAAGACTATGCCGACATTCCCCTGAAGTCCGAGCGCATCAAGAAGTTGAAGGCCGACCCTTACTATAATGCCCTACAGATCAAGTTCGGCTATGCCGTGACCTGCCACAAAGCGCAGGGCGGACAGTGGGCGCATGTCTACATCGACCAAGGCTATATGACCGACGACATGCTCACGCCCGACTATATTCACTGGCTCTACACCGCATTGA
>CAMYVQ010000049.1 GCA_947302435.1 uncultured Prevotella sp.
GCATCATAGATAAAGAACCGTCCGCCCAACGTAGTTGCCACCTCCTTGCTCAGCATCTTCGCATTGCTGCCAGTCACATAGACCCTATATTTCGCATCAGTCAACCTCCGCACGAACTTATCCCAGTGCGGAATGTTCTGCACCTCGTCCAGAAACACCACCGGCTTCTTACCATACAGTTCCAGATGGGCCTCCAGCAGACTGTTGAAGTCTTCCGTCTGGAATTCCGCCAGACGCTCATCCTCAAAGTCCACAAACAGAATCTCGTCCCATCCCTTTCCGGCAGCCTGCAGCTGACGCACACGCTGATACAGCAGGTACGACTTACCCGCATGTCTCACGCCAACTATCACATAGTTGCCATTCTCTTCAAAGTCTATGGGACGATTCACAATCACCGCCTCATCCACTTCGCGCTGCTTACTAATCAGGCACTGTTTGATGACATCTTTACTGATACTCATATAAATTTCATTTAATAAGAATTATACGATTTTATAAAGTTTGTTTTACAAAGTTAGCTGTTTTCTATAAAACAAAATTAATAAACCCTGATTTTTTGCAATATTTTCACACTTTTTTATTACAAATCATTGTTTTTATTCCTTCCAAAGTTAAATCTCTCCAGATTATTCTTGTTAAAACATTGCTGCATCTTTTTATTTTTAGAACCCAAGATAGGTAAATTACTACACTTTTTCTTAATTTATGTTCACGAATTGTCGTATCCTCAATAATTTTCAATATATTTGCGCATAGAACGCCCAACGTTGGGTAAGTTATCAAAATAACCCATCGAGAATATGAGAAAACTATTGCCGATTTATATCTTCTTTTTTTGTACGTTGTGTCTTCATGCTCAGGAAGGTCTCTATGAACAGATGAAAGTGGAGCTGAACGAACAGTCGCTTCCGCTGGTGAACATGACTGTTGATGTGACCGCATTAAACAAGACGGACTTCGTGCCGGGTGAGATTGAAATTACGGACTACTACCGAAGAACCGACCCAGAGTCGGAAACCGTAAGGTATCCCTGCAAATACAGAATCAGAGGCGGCATTTCGACTGTCTACGAAAAGAAGTCATTTGCTGTGAAACTGTATGACGACAGCGGAAAGGACTTGGATGCAAACATCTTTGGCATCAGGGAAGAGAACAGTTGGATTCTGGACGCAATGGCCAACGACAGGATCCGAATGAGAAACCGCGTCTGCTTTGACCTGTGGAATGAAATGGGCCACACTCCATACGATACAAAATACGACAACAGAAATGGCACAAAAGGAGTGTTCGTGGAGGTGTTTGTCAACGGAGACTATCATGGCCTCTACTGTATGACAGACAAGATAGACAGAAAACTGCTCGGCCTGAAGAAAGCGAAAGAGGAGAACGGCGAGGTGACCATCAAGGGACTGCTCTATAAATGTGACAACTGGAGCACAGCCGACAGCCGGCTCGTGGCTTACGGCGAAGCTGACACGAACACGGACAGATGGAATACATGGGAACTACAATATCCTGACGAATATCCATCCATAGCCACATGGCAGCCGTTGATGAACCTCATTGACTTCTGTTCGTCGTCCACACCGAACAGCGTATTCTTGGCGAACTATCGGAATTATTTCTATTATGAGAATCTTCTTGAATATCTGGTACTAACATTCGCCATGAATATCAGGGACAATCTTTACAAAAACACATACCTCTCGGTGGTGGACATCACCAAGGCGCAACAGTTCCTGATTTCGCCCTGGGACATGGACATGTCGTTAGGAGGAACAAACGAGGGTGGCTATCTTGATGAGGTAACCGATATAAACCGCTACTATCACAAGGCTCCTTTCAACAGGCTGATTGAAAGGAACCTCGACCATTTCAAAGACTCGACAGGTAGGAAATGGAATGAACTTTATGCCACCGTTTTTTCCGAAGAAAACGTTAGTCACTATTTAGACCTGTATGCAGAACAGTTCGTTCTGTCGGGCGCATGGCAGCGTGAACGTTCGAGATGGAACGACAATCCCGTGCCTCTCCAGGAGAACATCTACGACGAACTGGACTATGTGAAAAACTGGTACTCCAAGAACCATGCATATCTGTGCGCTGAGTTCAAGAGCGACATCACTACTTCCATTGAAGAAACGGCACGCCAACAAACCGCCGTGGCCCATACGCTCGTCGGCCACAGAGTAGACGTGAAAAGCATGCAAAAAGGCATTTATGTCATCGATGGCAAGAAAGTTGCCGTCAGATAAAACCATCCCTTGACCCACTTCACGTAATAACTCGATTTGAACCGTTTTACAAAGTCGTCGAGTTTGTAACACAAAGTCGTCGACTTTGTAAGACAAACTCGACGACTTTGTGAAATCATTCAATATGAATGAAAATAGCCCTTAACAATAATCAAAATGCCACTGGATAAGAGCTAAAAATAGAATGGCATCAGAACTTATAGTCAACGCCGATACCAATGACGTGGTTGGTACGGGAATAGGTCTCCTTTGCAGGATAGCCGGTGCTGTAGTAGCCGCCTGTTCCCGGGGTGCCTGCGGCAAATGACTTCTCGTAATCACCATAGATAGAACAGAAGTAACCGACATTCAGACGAATCTTCTCCGTCACGTTCCAGGCACCACCCAGACCGAACGACCAACTGTCGCAGGCAAACGAGGTGTTCTGCTGATAGTCGTCGGCCAGTCCGTAGTCGGTACGCTGTCCGCCGCAGCTCACGGTGAACTTCTCATTGATGTCGTATTCCAGGCCGAGCAGATACTCATTGGTGCCGCCTGCCAGATAGTCCTGACGATTGCCGGCCATTTTCGCATTCTTGTCGTCGAAGAAGTGGTACTCAGCCGTAGCGCGAAGCTTGTTGGTGAACTCATAGCCTACGGCCAGTGAGAACATGCCAGGCATGTCGTAGCGAGTCTTCTCATTGGGCAAATAGGCAGCAAGTTTGCCAGCCATTTCAGAGCCTAACTGCGTTGATAAAGCGGCAACGGTTGCTTCTGTGCCTTTTGCTTCTGCCAGTGCTTTCACATCGGTGCCGTTGACCATCAGTGCCTCGGTGCTGTTTTCCGTATTGATCTTTGTGCGGAACTCATAGCGCGTAGTAACCGTCAGTGGACCTTTGTTGAAGGCAAGGCTGACGATAGGAGCAAAGCCCCAGCCGCGTTGCGGACAGTCAAGCTGAAGGTTGACGAGCTCGCTTTTACCGCCCAATGCTGCTGGATTTGTTGCGGTAGCAATTACATGCCCACGGTTGAAACCGTCGTAGTAGTTGGCACGGATACCGACGGCAGCAGCCAAGAAGTCTGTGATCTTATAGGAGATGTTTACCTGACCGCCGAAGATATACTGCTTTCCTTCCATTTCCGAGTCAATGGTATAGGTCTGATCGGCTTTCAGCGCAGTATTAGTGGCATATAATTTTGTCATGATGGGTACATTGAGCATGGGGATGCCTTCATCGTACTTCACGAAACCTCCGCTTCCTACGATGCCAATCATACTTGAGATGGCCCAGCGGTCTTTTTTGTATGAGGCAAAGAGGGCGGGTACAATCGGAGCCGAAGCCTTGCCATCATACTTTTTGTTAAAGTCAGATCCCAAGAAACCGGGCACAGTGGTCTCAATGTCGCGGTTCTGCCAGGGCTTCTGGAAGTTCAGCGACAGTTGCAGGCCTTCCTGCCCCCATGCCAGTCCGGCAGGGTTCGAGTAGGCGGCGTCAATGTCGAACGATGCACCGCGTGCCATCATGCGGTCGAATGCGATGTGATAGTTGGTGTTGGTCATCAGACCACCGGCATTTACAGATGCTGCGAAGCCAAGCAGGGCAGCCATCATCATTAGTTTCTTTCCCATTCTCATATTTATTGTTTACTTTTTCGGGTGCAAAGTTACGAATAAATATTCATTTGGCCGAACTTTTGATGAAGAAAAATCGTAAATTGAACAGATTTTTTATAATGTGATGTCACAACCCAGACCAATCACGCGGTTGGTACGGGTGAAAGAGTCGCTGATGGTGGCCGAAGTCTGGCGATTGTACTCGTCGTAGTCGGTCTGGAAGTACCCCATCTTCAGGGTGACATTGTCCTTTATCTTGTAATTGGCGCCAAAGCCGTAGCTGATGCTGTTGGTGACAAACGACATGTCGTTCATGTACTCGTCGGTCAGTCCGTAGCGCGTCATCTGCCCACCTGCCGAGATGGTCAGGCGTTCGGTGATGTCCCACTCGCCGCCCAAAAGGTACTCCATGCTGTTCTTGCTGAGCAGGCGCTGCGTGTTGTTATACCATTGCACGTCCTTGTCGAAATACATGTGGTAGCCGCCATTGATGCGCACGGTGGCAATAGGGCTCCACTGGGCACCGACAGCAAGCAAAGCCGGCATGTCCTCATTCACCTTCTCGCTGTCACGGAATTTGTTGACGGCGGCAATCTCACTGGCTTCGTTGACAGTTGACTCGTTCTCCATGCGAATCTGAGTCTTGAACTCATACTTGATGGCAAAGTTGAACTGGTCGTTCAGCTTGTAGTCGATGCCAATGACGGGAGCAATGCCTAACGACGACTGGTTGCAGAGCAGGTTCACGCCTTCAGCATACTTGGAGAGCTTGGCCAGCTCCTCCTGACCTTCGGCCAATGTCTTGACTCCTTCAGCCAACTGTGCCTGTGCCGCACGCAGCTGGTCGGTCATGGGCTGTCCGGCCTTCTCGTAGGCATTGATCAGCTGCAGGTGGGTCTGGGCTGTCTGATAATCCTGTGTGGCCTGTGTGGGGACATTGGGCAGAAAATCCTCGAAATCGACATAGCCGGCTCCTGTCTTCACCATGATATTGCTGATTTTGGCTTTGTAGGTGGCAGTGCCATAGAGCAGGCGCAAACCGCCATATACGGAGAGGTTCTCCTTTATTTTATAGGCCGTTCCCAACTGTATGCCAAAATAGTACTGACGGCCCTGCATATAGCCTTTCATATCATAGCCGTTCACGTCGTGGGTGGCAATGGCACCAGGCTGCGTCACACCAGCCATGGCTGCGATGGGCGAAGCATAGATCGGAGCCAACTGTGTGGTGAGGCCATTGAGCGTGGCTGCCGTCTGGTCGAGCGCCATGAACTTGCTGGCAATGTTTCCCACAACACTCTCGAAAGAGCCGAGACCGTCGGCAAACTCACAACTGCCACCGCCGCCGGGTACTGAGAGATTGAACTGAAGGCTCCAGTTGCCTTTGTTCCAAGCTCCTTGTACGGAAGGGATGCAGGGTGCGTCGGCCACGCCCTCGAATATCTTGGTGTTCTTTCCGCCGTTCATGCGCCCCAAGGCGAATACGGGATTGGTCGAAGTGACCGTGCGGGTCTGATGGGCATACTGCCAGTTGATTCCTAAATGGAAACCTTCGGGCAGAAAAGCCACACCTGCGGGATTCGAATAGACACCGTCGAGACCAATGGCTCCATCGCGGGCAGGGTTGCGAAGGAAGTCAATACTCTGGTTGGTGTTGGTCAAGATTCCGCCTGCATTGGCGGTGGTGGTTGCTGTCAGCAGAAGAGCTGCAAGGCAAACTTTAAAATTTTTCATATCCTTAAAACAAATCTTAAAAAAATCCGCTGCAAAGGTATGAACAATGTTCGTTATTGTGCTGTTAAGGCACACAGCCTTAACAAATATTAAATAAAATTCGCACAAAAACTGCGCATTTGTGCAATTGTGTGCAGTTTTTGTGCGATGATTTTTGCACAAACAGCAAAAGAGGTGTGCAAAAAACGAGGCCGTTTTGCAGCTATCTCACCACTTTTCGTCCTTCTTCAATATAGATGCCCTTGACGGGTTGCTTCACGTGCCGCCCTTGCAAATCGTAAGTCGCAGGCTGATGACGGAAAGCGGAAGACGGAAGGTCACGGATGCCATTGGTCTGATCCTGCGCAATCATCACGTTGTCGAAACCAATAATCTTCTCGGTGCCGTTGTAGTTGTGCATGGCCGTAAGCTGGATCGTGGTCGAGGCGAAGCCGTCGCTATCAAAGTTCAGTGTCACGTGCTGCCATGCTTCCTTGTTCTCAAGCGATGGAGCCGAGACACTGGGACCGTCCTGCGTAAGCACCGTGATATATGCATCGCCGCCCAAGCCACTCTTCCATACGTCGACATCGAGCTGGTATTTGCCCGAAGGCAACAGCAGCTCCTGACTGAGGGCAATGGTCGAGGTACCCCAGTTCTGGCGCACCCAATAGGTCTGCTCGCTATCATCGGATGCCTTGGGTAACGATCCGAAAAAACGGTCGAAATAGAAATCACCGCTCTTCAGGGCCGAAAGGTCGTTCTCGTTGCGCGAAGTATAGTCCACAGTCCATCCCTCAGGCACATAGATAGCACGGTCGCTCGTCACGCCGCTGTTCGCCATTGGCGCATAGCTGCCCTCGAAACCGCCGTTCTGCAATTCGCGAGGCAGGTTGGCATTGTGCTGTCTCTGAATCTCGCGCAGGGCTTCCGCCATCTTCGCCTGTACCGTGAGCGGGGAGTTGCAGGCAAAGTCGAGGTCGATATAGATGCACTCATGGTTGTTGGGCTTCATGTTACCAGTGCCATCATCAACGTCGTAGGGGTTGATAATGCCGCTGATGCCTTCCACCTCGACGACCTGGTCAACGAAGCCGTTGCGGTAGGTGGTGAGCGTGTGACCGTCATAGGTCATGGAGAAAATCCAGGTGGTGAGCTTCGTGGGATGGTTGTCACCATTGGTACCAGTGCTGCTGTTCGCCCAGTCGTCGCTGGTGAACAGTCGGTTCTGACTTTTGTAGGTCTTGCCGTCGATAATCAGTTCTGGGTATTGGGTCGTGCCGTTGAGAGTGTAGACGAGGGGATGTTCACCGTCGATGGTGAAGAGCGTGCCCTCATATTTCTCCGTATTCATCTTGAAGCCCATGGTGAAGCTCTGGTCCTGGCCAAAGCAGGTACAGTTCGGAACCAGTATCTCGGGCTCAGGGGTGAGTTCCTCCTGCCAGTCGTAGTCGCACATCATGCGCGTGGGATAGCCCTTAGGATAGTTCTTGTTCACCATCCAGTAATAGTAGTCGCCCTGCATCCATGCCACACGCATGGGGGAGTTCTTCGAGCCGGGAATGACGTAAGGCCGGACATTGTTCTTCGGTGAGTTCATCGTGAGGCATTCCTGACTTCCGCCCACCACCTGACCGTCATAGACGACATATTTCCATATCTCATAGACACCATCCTTATTGTACATATTATCCTTCGCGGGAATGGAAATATACAAGTCATGAGGATTGTCGGGGTCGAGACTCATGCCGCCGCTATAACAGCGCTCGGTCTGGTTCCAGTTCTGATGAAAAGCGTGGCCAGCCAGTTCCACCATGGTATTCACCCATCTCGAACCATCCCACTGGGCATACCAGTAGGAATGTCCGGTCTTGGCATCGTCGATATGGGGATAGGCAATGACGGGATGCTCGTCTTGGTCGAGAGCGATCTGCCACACCCAATTGCGGATGCCAGCTGTACGGTCGACAATCGTGGCCGGATAGTTGTTGGCGTATGAATCGGTCTTGCTGACATTGAATACACCATTATTAATAATAGAGAGCTGCTTGCCGTTCAGGTCGCGAAGGATGGGGCCGTTGCCCTGATTGATGTCGATGACGTTGAAGTAGAGCCAGTCGGGCATCTCATTGTCGGGGTGGCCGGTGGTGTAGGACACGTAGATCTTATCCTTGCCGTTGGAACAATACTTGGCGTATGGACGGGCACCCGTGGATTGCACGATCTGCTTTGGACCGAAGTCGAACTGGCAGTCGTCGTTGGCATCGGGCATGGTGATACGGGCAATGGTGGGATGCCAGCCGATGCCGCGCCAGCAGAGGTAGATGTGCTGCGGGTCGTCGCTGAGGATGAAGGGCGACGGGTAAGTGGTGTTGTTGGCCGTGGCCAAGAACTTCTCTTCGCCAAGGGCGGTGATGTCGCCGGGCTTCACGGAGACGCGATACCAGATCTTTGCCTCGTCGGTGTGACGGGTGTAGAAAATCATGACGCGCTCGTCGGGCAGCACAACGAAGGTGGGGTTGTTGTGGTCGTCGGGCTGGAAATAGGAGCGGATGAGCACATCGGTCTTGCGATGCTTCACCCAGTCGTACTGCGTGGCCTTCACGTTGCCATGCACGTCGATGTAGCCCAGATAGGTGGCATTGATGGTGCCAGCCTCGTTCTCGTAATGCAGGGCGCGTGGGTCGGCAAACCAGCACCAAGCACCTTCTTCGGCCACAACGTTCTGCGCCTTTGCTGAATCGAATGCCAGATTTGAAATGGCAAACGACAAACCTAATAATAATAGTAGTCTTCTCATAAGTAGTTGTTTGTTGATTATTTTTTTAATTCTGGATAGGTGACACGGGTATGGTAAACGGTCTTCAGCTTTTCCACAAGCACCGTCTTGGAATACTGTATGTCGCGGAAAGTGATGGGACACTCACGGAAATAGCCTTCGGCAAGCATGCCGTCGATGATGCGGTCGACCAGCGAACGGATGTTCTGCTCGGTGTAGTCGGACAGTGAGCGCGAGGCTGCCTCGACGGAATCGGCCATCATCAGAATGGCCTGCTCCTTGGTGAAGGGATTGGGGCCTGGATAAGTGAACAGCAGGTCGTCGACCTCCTCGTCGGGATGGGTGTTCTTGTAGTTCACGTAGAAGAATTTCGCCTTGCCTTGTCCGTGATGGGTGGCGATAAACGCCTTAATGGTGTCAGGCAGATTGTATTTCTCGGCAAGCTTCAAGCCCTCGGTGACGTGACTGATAATCGTCTGGGCACTCTCAATGTCGGTCAGCTGTTCGTGAGGATTGAAACCTCCCGACTGGTTTTCGGTGAAGTAGATGGGGTTCTGTAGTTTTCCAATGTCGTGATAGAGGGCGCCTGTACGCACCAATTGCGCCTTTGCCCCTATCTTACGGGCAATCTCCGCCCCCAAGTTGCTCACCTGAATGCTATGCTGGAAAGTGCCGGGGGCCTCTTCGCTCATACGGCGGAGCAGTTCCTTGTTCATGTCGCTCAATTCAATGAGCGTGATGTTCGACGTATAGCCAAAGGTCTTCTCTATGACGTAGAGCAAGGGATATGAGCAGAAGAGTACGAGTCCGCAGATGAACAAGTAATTATAGTCGCCAAACGTAAGGTTGTTGAATCCGGGAGCCTCGATCATGTTGAGTGCCAGCACCATCAGACAGCAGGCCATTGTCACGGCGGCAGCCGTCCAAAGCAACTGCGAGCGACTCGACAGGTCACGAAGGGAGAGGATGGCCGTCAGGCCAGCCGTCATCTCCACCGCCACAAAGTCGAGCGGATGCTGCAAGACACAAGCCGTGATCAGCACCAGGACGGTATGGGCCATGAATGCCGTGCGCGAGTCCATGAACACGCGAATGAAGATAGGCACCATGGCAAAAGGAATCACAAACACATGGAACAGATTGTGGCTCACCATGAACGAGGCAAACACAGAGAAAATCACAATGAGCGAATAGATCATCACGACGGAACGAAGCTGTTCAAAATAGTCGCTCCTGAAAATACTGAGGAAAATGGTAAAGCCCGTCATGAGCAGCAGCACATAGAGCAGTTCGCCGATGACGGTGGTCGTCAATTGCGATTTTGACTGGGTGCGAAGTTCGCTCTCGCGCTGATAGGACATCAACAAGAGGTAAAGTTGCTCGTCGACAATCGTTCCCCGGTCAATGAGCTTCTGTCCGGCTACAGCCATTCCACTGCCAATCGCCACAGAGTCAATCAGGCTCTGCCGGCTGGTCTCGCTCCGCATACGGTCATAGAAGAGGTTAGGCACAATATAGTCGTTCAGGTTCAACTCCGAAAGAATCTCCTTATGGGTCTTCAGCCTCTCGTCGCCCACTAACAACTCGTAAGCTCCCTTAGCGGTATGGAGTCGCGAAGAGGAGATGTTGATGGCGGTATTGCCACTGACCATACGAATGGCACGCAGCGTGTCGCCGTTGAACAAAAGAGGCTCTGCCGTATCAATAATGCCCCCCACATAGAACTGGCGCAGGCGGTTGGCTATAATGCTCTTGCCATCGTTGGAGACATTGGGGAACACCTTATTATAATCCTTTATGAAGTCGCGCACTTTCTCCTCGCCAATAGCCCTGTTCAGGATGTAATAAGGTTCGAAGTCACGGAGCACGCTGTCGCGCTGGGCATTCAACAATGCCTCGCTCTTCAAAATTAGAAAATCGAAGGGAGCCGTCAGATCGGCATAGCGCCAAGGCTTGTTCAACTCTATCTTGAACTTCTGCTGCGTGTCACGCGGCATGAACCAGACCATGATGGTCACTGACACCAAAACCAACAGAGCACGCAAGGCCACGTCGCGCCAGGTAAGGGTCGCTTTCAGGTCAATATGTTTCATTTTCTATCGTTAATTCGGATGATTCGTATGAAATCAGTGGCAAATTTATATATTATTTTGCAGAATGCCAAAAAAAATGCGTATCTTTGCAGGCAAATTTACGAACTCTAATGACCGAAAACAACAAATTTGCTTCTCAGAGTGAAGGAAGAAGGGTCAGAGTGCGCTTTGCACCCAGTCCCACCGGCCCCCTGCACATCGGTGGTGTGCGCACGGCTTTGTACAATTACCTGTTTGCCCGCCAGCATGGCGGTGACTTGGTGTTCCGCATTGAGGACACTGATACCACTCGATTCGTACCGCAGGCCGAAGCCTATATCATTGAAGCCTTCGACTGGTTAGGAATCAAGTTCGACGAAGGCGTTTCCTTTGGCGGCCAATACGGCCCTTATCGCCAGAGCGAGCGCCGCGACATCTATAAGAAATACGTGAAGCAACTGCTCGACAACGACAAGGCCTACATTGCCTTCGACACGCCCGAGGAGCTGGATGCCAAGCGCAAGGAAATCGAGAATTTCCAATACGACAACAAGACGCGCCTCATGATGCGCAACTCGCTGACCATGCCCAAGGAAGAGGTTGACAAGCTGATTGCCGAGGGCAAGCAATATGTAGTCCGCATCAAGATTGACGCAGGGCAGGAAGTGCTGGTCGACGACATGATTCGCGGCGAAGTGCGCGTGAAGAGCGATATTCTCGACGACAAAGTGCTCTACAAGAGTGCCGACGAGCTGCCCACCTATCATTTGGCTAACATCGTGGACGACCACCTGATGGAGATCACCCACGTCATCCGTGGCGAGGAATGGCTGCCCAGTGCCCCACTCCATGTGTTGCTCTATCAGGCTTTTGGCTGGCAGGACACGATGCCCCGCTTTGCCCATCTGCCGCTGTTGCTCAAACCGGACGGGAAAGGAAAGCTGTCGAAACGCGACGGCGACCGTTTGGGATTCCCCGTGTTCCCCCTCGACTGGAAAGACGAGCAGGGCAACGTCACTTCCACTGGCTATCGTGAGCAAGGCTACTTCCCCGAGGCCGTGGTGAATTTCTTGGCCCTCTTGGGCTGGAATCCCGGCACTGAACAGGAACTGTTCTCTCTCGACGAACTGGTCGATGCCTTCGACATCTCGAAATGCTCAAAGGCCGGTGCAAAGTTCGCCTACGAGAAGGGCATCTGGTTCAACCATGAATACATCCTGAAAAAGTCGGCCACCGAGATTGCACGCCTCTTCGAGCCTGTCTGTCGTGAGCATGGCGTGAAGGACTCGTTTGAGCGCATTGAGCAGGTGGTTGGCATGATGAAGGACCGCGTCAGCTTCGTCAAGGAGCTGTGGCCTCTGTGCTCGTTCTTCTTCGAGGCTCCTACGACTTACGACGAGAAGACCGCCAAGAAGCGTTGGAAGGAAGACTCGGCACAGACCCTCACCGAGCTTTGCACCGTGCTGGAAGGCATCGACGACTTCTCGCTTGAGAACCAGGAGCAAGTGGTGCATGCATGGATTGAGAGCAGGGAACTGAAATTGGGCAACGTCATGAACGCATGGCGGTTGGCACTGGTGGGCGAAGGCAAGGGACCCGGCATGTTCGACATCTCGGCTTTCTTGGGAAAAGAGGAGACCATTGCCCGTACACGCCGTGCCGTTGAAATCTTGAAATGAGTACGTTATGTACAACATCATCATTTACTTCTATCTTCTTGGCGTAGCCATTGCAAGCCTTTTCAACGAGAAGGTGCGCAAGATGTGGCGCGGAGAGCGCGACGCTTTCCGTGTGCTGCGCGAGAAGACGGATCCCAATGCCCGCTATGTCTGGGTGCATGCAGCCTCGCTGGGCGAATTTGAACAAGGACGACCGCTCATCGAACAGATACGCCGCGAACACCCTGAATACAAGATTCTGCTCACCTTCTTCTCGCCTTCGGGCTATGAAGTGCGGAAGAATTACGAAGGGGCCGACATCATCTGCTACTTGCCGCTCGACACCATTACCAATGCCCGGCGCTTCCTGCGTATCATTCGTCCCGAGATTGCTTTTTTCATCAAGTACGAGTTCTGGTACAACTATCTGCATATCCTGAAACACCGTGGGGTTCCCGTGTATAGCGTGAGCAGCATTTTCCGTGAGGGACAGGTATTCTTCCGCTGGTATGGCCGGCAGTATGGACGTGTGCTGAAGTGCTTCACCCACTTCTATGTGCAGAATGAGAAGAGCCGCCAACTGTTGGCCGGCATCGGACTGACCAATGTGACCATCACGGGCGACACGCGTTTCGACCGTGTACTGCAAATCAAGGAAGCGGCCAAGCAACTGCCCATCGTAGAATCCTTCTGCCAACAACCGACAGGCAAAGGCCAAAGTCCCAAGGTCTTTGTGGCCGGCTCTTCATGGCCTCCCGATGAAGAGATATTCATCCGATACTTCAACGCGCATCCTGAATGGAAGCTTATCATCGCTCCTCACGTCATTGGGGAAGACCATTTGAAACAAATCACCTCCCTGCTGAAAGGCAGAAAGGTGGTGCGCTACACGGAGGCGGAAAAAGGCGTAGGCGTTGCCGATGCCGATGTGCTCATCATAGACTGTTTCGGGCTTCTTAGCAGCATCTATCATTATGGCCACGTGACCTACGTGGGTGGCGGCTTTGGTGTGGGCATCCACAATGTGCTGGAGGCTGCCGTATGGAATGTGCCCGTGGTCATTGGGCCGAACAACAAGAAATTCCAGGAAGCCCAGGATCTGCTGGCAGTCGGTGGCAGTTTTGAAATCTCCACCTATGAAGATTTTGGACAACTGATGGATCGGTTCCAAAACAATCCGCAGTTCCTTGCAGAGGCTGGTGAAAAAGCAGGAGATTTCGTGAAAGGAAAGGCCGGGGCTTCGCAGATGATTCTCTCAGACGTGGCTTTCTGAGCCACGTCCTCCCACATCATTATTTGTCTTCTCCAGATTCTTTTTTGGGGCTTTCAGGCATCTTTGTCTTGACTGGCGGACGCACGCCGTAAAGGACCACAGTGGGACGTTCACGTTCGCGGGTCTCCGCCTTCATCAAGGAGTCGTACTTTGCCTTTTGGGCTTCCATTTCCTCTATTTGTCTCAAGCGGTCGGCCTCTTCGTCGGCATTCACGGTCACCGATTCCTCCTTCACCACATTTTTTGTCGTATGACAGGCCCCAAATCCCAACATCGTGATCAGCGATGAAAGCAGCAAGTTGGTGGCACGGTAAAATTTCTTTTTCATATTCCTTATCAGGTTTTAGTTTTCTTCCAGTTGTCTTATATGGCAGAAGAGCAGTCGCCCGTCGTCGTCGCGAAGATGCAGGCCGTTGCCTTCACAGTAGCGCCAGTGCTTGCAGTGGGAGCATTCGTCACGCTTCATCCACCGATGGTTGCGATGCGGAGCGAACCGCTGTTCCCAGACATCCATAAAGTCGTCTTCATAGATGTTGCCCTGCTTGTAATTGTGGCGGATGCTGGTGCAGGCGCTGATGCTTCCGTCGACCAATACCGAGCCTACCGTAACGCCTGCCGCACAGTGGAAAGGCCAGTCGCGCACCTCACCCTCATAGCGGCCCAGATAGCCCTCGCAACCGTAGGAGGCATGGATGCGTCCCTCCTTGCGTGTCTGACGGATGAAGTCAAGCAGTCCCCGAAACTGTTCAGCGTTGAGCCGCAATTGCTCGTCCTCAGCCCCACGTCCCACGGGAAAGATGGTGGCCAATCGCCAATGGCTGACCCCTTTCGAGATCAAATGGTCGCGAAGGGCGGGCAGGTATCCATAGTTGCGCTGATGCACACAAGTCATCACGTCGTAAGCGATACGGTTGCCATCAGCCACCACTCTGTCGATGGCTTGGTCGGCCATGCGGAAACAGTCGGGATGACGGCGCAGCCACGTGTGTTGCGGTTCCAGACCGTCGAGGCTGATGGTCAGCGAACGAAGTCCGGCATCACGCAGTTGCGCATACCGTTCAGCCGTCATGTAAAGCCCGTTCGACACCATGCCCCAGGCAAATCCTCGGTCGTGAATGCCCTGCGCACACTCCACAATGTCTTCGCGCACCAATGGTTCACCACCGCTGATAATGACGAGCACCTCACGCGGATCGACCTTTCGGGAAATGCCGTCGAGCACACGGAAGAAGTCCTCGCGCGGCATGTCGGGAGTTATCGCCGACTGTCGGCAATCACTGCCGCAATGCCGACAATGGATGTTGCAGCGCACCGTACACTCCCAGAACAGCTGCTGCAACGGATGCTCGCGCCGCTCATTGCGTGTCAGCACACGCGACAGCTCCAAGGCCATCCTTTTGCGAAGTCCCAATTCTTCAATCTTCACTTCCCAAGAATCTGTTCGGCGTGGATCTTTGTCTTGATCTGCTTTGGGCCGATAATCTGTTCAATGACTCCCTCCTCATTTATAATAAAGGTGGTGCGCACAGTGCCCATGTACTTACGGCCGTACATCGACTTTTCCTGCCACACGCCGAACTGCTCCACAAGCTGTTTGTCCACATCGGCAATCAGGGGGAAGTTCAGTTCGTGCTTCTCCTTGAACTTCTGGTGCTTCTGGGCATCATCGACACTCACGCCCACCACGCTGTAGCCAGCCTCGTCAAGCTCCGTTTGATGGTCACGGAAGCTGCAAGCCTCAGCCGTGCAGCCACTCGTCAGGTCTTTCGGATAGAAGTAGAGCACCAGTTTCTTACCACGGAAATCGCTCAGCTTGATTTCCTTCCCATTCTCGTCCTTACCCAGCAATTCGGGTGCCTTGTCTCCAATATTCATTGTCATTACGTTATTATAATTATAAGGTTAGCATCTTTGATTACAATGAGTCCTCCTTCAAATATTCTTTCGAGTAAGCCACATAATGTTCGGCATTGTCGGTCTGGCCGGGACGGGTGGGCTTGAGATACTTGGCAGGCACACCGCCCCAGATTTCATGAGGCGGAATCTTCGTGTTCTGCAACACCAAGGCACCGGCGGCCACAATGGAGCCTTCGCCCACCTCGCAACCGTCGAGGAGCGTGGAACCCATACCGATGAGGGCATGGTCGTGAATGGTGCAGGCATGCACCGTGACATTATGCCCGATGGTGACATAGTTGCCGATATGGGTGGGGCCCGTCTCGTGGGTCACATGGATGCAGGAGCCGTCCTGCACGTTACTACAGTTGCCGATGGTAATGGGAGCCACGTCGCCGCGCACCACGGCATTGAACCACACCGAGCACTCGTCGCCCATTGTCACATCGCCTACGATGGTGGCGTTCTCGCTAAAATAACAGTCTCGCCCCCACTTGGGAGCGAGACCTTTATATGATTTGATTAAAGCCATGCAATCTCTAATCTCTAAACACTCAATTCTAAACTTCTAAACGCTTACAGGTTAGGATTGTCCTTGCACCATTCTTCAACGGCAGGGATAATGCCGAGACCGATAATCTCGTCGCGCATCTTCTGCAGGTGCTCGTATGAAGCCTGCAAAGCTGCCATTTCCTCGGCTGTTCCCTCGGGCTCGGTGAAGTGTACGCCGTCCTTGTCGATCACGGTAGGCATGGCCATCATCACGTTCTTGAAGCCGTAGGCGTTCACATAGCAGCCGGCAGGCCAGGTGAAGGGCTCGCCACCCATGGCACCCTCAATCATCTTCACAGCCTGATAGGCAGGGCTCTGGAACGAGGAGCGGCCACGGAGCTTGATGATATTGCTGCCACCCTGTGTGGTCATGTGCTTGATCTCAGCCCAACGCTCGGCTGACAGAGGAAGCTCGGAAAGGGGCTTGCCGTCGATGAGAGCCTTGCTGGCAAATACGGCCATCTGCTCGCCATGGCCACCGTATGTGTAAGCCTTGGTCACCTTGTCCTGCTGCACGCCGAACTCCAGGGCCAGCTGCTGCTGCAGGCGGGTGCTGTCGAGAGCTGCCAACGAAGTCAGCTGGTTGGGCTTCAGGCCTGAGTGGATCAGAGCGGTCAGAGCAGTCACGTCGGCAGGGTTGAAGATCACCACCACGTGCTTCACGTCGGGGCAGTACTTCTTGATGTTCTCACCGAAGTCGGCTGCAATCTGGCAGTTGCCTTTCAGCAAATCCTCGCGGGTCATACCCTCCTTACGGGGAGCACCGCCGCTGGAGATGATGTATTTGGCACCAGTAAATGCCTCCTTGGCATCAACGGTATATGAAAGGTTTGCACCGGGGAATGCACAGTGACACATCTCGTCGTACACACCGTGAACGCCAGGCTCATAGATGTCATACAAACAGATGTTGGGGGTCAAGCCCAGCATCAACACACTCTGTACCATGTTAGAGCCAATCATACCACCAGCACCAACAATTACCAATTTCTCGTCAGTTAAAAATGCCATAGTCTTTTTATTGATTTAATAGTTTATTGTTATATAGTTCACTGACCGCAAAATTACGAAAAAAAAACATAATTGAAGTATTTCGGCATGAATAAATATGTTATTTAATATAAAAATGTGTACCTTTGCCATGTGGATATTACATTTCCACCATTTTGTCAAACAACAATGCTGACACCTTTTATAATACATTATGACTATCAATAACAGACTAACCCTACTTCGCGAATTGATGCAGCGCGAACATTTGGATGCCTTTATCATTCCCAGCACCGATGCCCATCAGAGTGAGTATGTGGCCGACCACTGGAAATGCCGTGAATGGATCAGCGGTTTCAATGGGTCGGCAGGCACGGCGGTTGTCACGATGGACAGTGCCGCCTTGTGGACAGATTCACGCTATTTCCTCGCTGCCGAGGAACAACTGAAAGGCACGGAGTTTCAACTGATGAAACTGAAAATAGCCGGCACCCCCACTATTGCCGAGTGGATCAACGAACAGTTTGTAATGAACAGTGTGCAAAGTCCTGAGGTGGCCATTGATGGCATGCTGTGGTCGGTGGCTGATGCCGAAGAGCTGATACGGGACTTGCGCCAACACGGCGGTATCACCCTGCGCACCAATCTCGACCCCTTCAAGACCATCTGGCGCGACCGCCCCTCCCTTCCCGAAGGAAAGGTTGAGATTCAACCCATGGAGTATGCAGGCGAGAGTTGCCAGTCGAAGATCAGCCGCATCCGACACGCCCTGCGGGAACAACATGCTGACGGCATGCTCATTTCGGCTCTCGACGACATTGCCTGGACACTCAACTTGCGCGGAACCGACGTTCACTGTACGCCCGTGTTTGTCGGCTATCTGCTCATCTCAACCACCAGTGCCACCTTATATGTACAAAAAGAGAAGCTGCCAATGGAGGTCTGTCGCTATTTGGACGAGAACCACATCCAGACCGACGACTACGCAAATGTGGGCAAGGGGCTGAAAGACTATTTTGAATACAACATCCTGTTAGACCCCAACGAGACGAGTTACACGCTGATGAAGGCCGCCGTTCGCGAAGTGGTTCGCGGCGCATCGCCCGTTCCGTCGATGAAGATTCTGAAAAACGAGGCTGAGATTCAAGGCTATCGCCGTGCCATGTTGCGCGACGGAGTGGCCATGGTGAGGTTCCTGATGTGGTTGGAGGATGCGATGGAATCGCATCCCACAGAACTGTCTGTCGACCGAAAGCTGACGGCCCTGCGTGCCGCGCAGCCGCTCTTCCGCGACCTGTCATTCGACACCATTGCGGGCTATGAGGCCCACGGTGCCATCGTCCATTATGAGGCAACGCCCGAAACAGACATTCCCTTGCAGCCCAAGGGCCTTCTGCTCTTAGACAGCGGCGCGCAGTATCAGGACGGCACCACCGACATCACCCGGACCATCGCCCTCGGCCCCCTGACCGAAGAGCAGCGGCATGTCTATACGCTGGTGCTGAAAGGGCATATCGCCTTGGCACGCGCCGTGTTCCCCGAGCGCACCACGGGCACGCAGCTTGATGTGCTGGCCCGTCAGTTTATGTGGCGCGAAGGGTTGAACTATCTGCACGGCACGGGACATGGCGTGGGTAGCTATCTCAGCGTTCACGAAGGCCCTCACCAGTTCCGTATGGAGTGGAAGCCCCAGCCCCTGCTTGCCGGCATGACCGTCACCAACGAGCCGGGCATCTATCTCACGGGGAAGTTCGGCGTGCGCATCGAGAACACCATGCTCATCGTGCCTGCTGAAGACAGCGGCTTCTTCCCCCTGCCCGAAGGCGAACGTCCGCGCTATCTGTGTTTGGAGCCACTCACGCTCTGTCCCATCGACAAGCGGCCCATTGAGCTGTCGATGCTCACATCCGACGAGCGCCAATGGCTGAACGACTATCATCAGATGGTCTTCGACCGCCTGTCGCCCCTGCTCCTCGTCGAAGAGCGGAAATGGCTGCGCGAGGCCACATCGGCATTGTAAGGACCGTTTTCTATAAAAAATTGCGAAATATCTGTAAATCAATAAAGAAAAACAATAAAATATTTGCAAACGAAGGAAAATCTTAGTACCTTTGCGCCCGCTTTCCGCGTAATCGCTGGCAGGAAGATAGGAGAGTTGCCTGTTATGTTGC
>CAMYVQ010000050.1 GCA_947302435.1 uncultured Prevotella sp.
TCAACTGGGCCGTCATCAATGGCGAGACGGAGACGGGCGTCACCACCTTCTTCCTCGACCACGACATCGACACGGGCCGCATCATCATGCAGCTGCCCTTCGCCATCCCCGACAATGCCGATGTGGAATATGTCTACGACGGACTCATGCACCTCGGAGCCGACATTTGCCTGCAGACCCTCGACCGTATCCTCGCCGCCGATGGGTATCCTGAGAGCTGTGATCAGTCTTCTATTCTCAATTCTCCATTAAAGACGGCTCCCAAGATTTTCAAGGAGACTTGCCAGATTAACTGGAACCAGACAGCGAAGCAGGTCTATGACTTCGTGCGCGGCCTCAGTCCTTACCCTGGTGCTTGGACCACTTTGAAGGACGGTTCAGGAAAGGAGACGGTGCTGAAAATCTTCCGTACCACTAAGACCGACCTACCGGCGACGGCCCCTGCCGGCCATTTTGTCGTCGACCGCAAGCATCTTTTCCTCTGCTGTGCCGACCATCTCCTTCAGCTCGATGAGCTTCAGTTGGCTGGCAAGAAACGTATGGATGCCCAGTCATTCCTCAACGGCTTTGCTCAACAGTTGAATTTTGCAGCTGCCATATTCACTCCCAGCAATTGACAATTTAATAATAAAAGTTAAAATTAATAAGAAAAAATAAGAAATTCTTTGTATATTATAACAAAATTCGTATCTTTGCCCATGTGTTTTTCATGGTATTAGATTATTAAGGTTAATTTTTGGAAATTAAATTGTCGTGAGACAAAAGATTTCCAGTTGGTCCACTTGCAATGTATTATTTTTATAATGCAAATGGACTTCTAAAAGGGGAGCCTGGGAAGGTTTCCCTTTTTCCATGGGAACATTAAGCAATAATATAACAAATATAGTTAGGAGAAGAAATCAGATGATATTGAGTCGAAACACAGGGTTAGTACTTGAAGGGGGAGGCATGCGTGGTGTCTTCACCAGTGGCGTGCTGGATGCCATGATGAAATATGACTGCTATTTCCCATACGTCGTCGCCGTTTCTGCCGGGGCGTGCAACGGGATTTCCTACATGAGCCGCCAGCCGCGAAGAGCCCGCTATGCAAATATCGACATGCTTGAGAAGTATGGTTACATCTCGCTGAAAAGCCTGTTGGTGCAAGGCTCCATCTTTGACCCCAATTTTCTGTACGAGCGTTTTCCGAAAGAGATCGTTCCTTTCGACGAGGAAGCGTATCGTAACAACCCCGCAACGTTTGAAGTGGTGACGACAAATTGTCTCACGGGACGGGCTGAATATCTTTCTGAGAAAGACGATATGAGCCGGTTGACAAATATCGTGAGAGCATCCAGCTCGCTGCCATACGTCGCCCAGATTACACATATCGACGGTGTCCCTATGCTCGACGGCGGTATCGTCGATTCCATCCCCATTCAGCGTTCCATCGACACTGGACATGGATTCAATGTCGTTGTGATGACCCGTAACCGTGGGTTCCGTTCAAACGACTTGGAGATGAAAGCCCCCAAACTCCTTTATGGCAAATATCCCCGTCTGCGTGTTGCCCTCAGCCATCATGTCGAAGTTTACAATAAGCAGCTCGAAATGATAGAGCGCATGGAAGACTGGGGCGAGATTGTGGTGATTCGTCCACAGCACCCCATGGAAGTCGACCGTATGTGTAGAGATGTCAAAAAGTTGGAAAGGCTTTATGAAGAAGGGTTCCAAGAAGGCGAGCTGTTCTGCCTCTCCTTGGAACATTGACAAGGGGATTCTGTGTGACTCTGTCTGAAACCGTTTATAGGGTCACGCCGTTTTTGAAAATCGAGATTTCCCGATAGTCGTTCTTTTCATTTTTGGCTTTCTCGCCCGAGGCGATAGCAAGGACTTTGTCGGTAAATTCGGGCAACAGTTCCTTCATCGTCTTCCCCTCAATCAGTTGGCCGGCCGAGAAATCGACCCAGTTGGGCTTACGGGCTGCAAGGGTGGGGTTGGTGGCAATTTTCATCGTGGGGATGAAAGTGCCGAAAGGAGTGCCGCGTCCCGTAGTGAAGAGCACCAAATGGCAACCGCATGAGGCCAAGGCCGTAGCGGCCACGAGATCGTTGCCGGGAGCCGAGAGCAGGTTCAGGCCCGTGTGGGTCAGCCGGTCGCCATATTCCATCACGCCGCTGACAGGTGCCCGGCCACATTTTTGCGTACATCCGAGAGCCTTGTCTTCAAGTGTGGAGATGCCTCCCGCTTTGTTGCCTGGTGAGGGGTTCTCGCCCACAGGCTCTCCATGCGAAAGGAAGTATTCCTTGAAATTGTTGATGAGCGAAACCGTTTCTTGGAAAAGTTCCGGAGTCTTGCAGCGGTTCATCAGGATTGTCTCAGCCCCAAACATTTCCGGGACTTCAGTCAGCACACTCGTACCGCCTTGGGCCACCAGCCAGTCGCTGAACTCGCCCACAAGGGGATTGGCCGTGATGCCTGAGAAGCCGTCGGAACCGCCGCATTTCAGTCCCACACGCAGTTTGGAAACAGGTACGTCTTCGCGTTTGTCTTGTCGGGCAATCTGATAGAGTTCACGTAGCACCTGCATGGCTGCTTCAACTTCGTCGCCTTCCACTTTTTGCGTGACGATCAGTCGGATGCGTTCTTTGTCATAATCACCGAGCATCTTCATGAAGTCGTCGGGTTGGTTGTTCTCGCACCCCAAACCTAACACGAGCACGGCTCCTGCATTGGGATGAAGGACAATGTCGCGAAGCACTTTACGGGTGTTTTCATGATCGCCCGACAATTGTGAGCAGCCGAAATTATGGTGCCACGTATAGATGGAGTCTATATCCTTGCATTCCGTTTCCTCACGCAGATTCTTTGCCAGTCGTTCCGCAATTCCGTTCACGCATCCCACAGTGGGGACAATCCATATTTCATTGCGTACACCCACATCGCCATTCTTGCGTACATATCCTTTGAAGGTCCTGTTCTCGTTCTTGATGTTGAGTTCTTCCCCGACGGGATGATAGGTGTATTCAAGTGTCCCCGAAAGGTTCGTCTTCAGATTGTTTTCATTCACCCAGTCGCCAGCTTTCAAATCCTGACGGGCGTGTCCGATAGGGTAACCGTATTTGATGATATCCTCGCCCTCTTTCGTGTCGCGTATGAGAACCTTATGGCCTGCGGGGACATCCTCGCTGAGTGTCAGCTTTTTGCCGTCAACCTCGATCGTGTCGCCCTTCTTCTTCCCCACTAAACACACGACCACAGAGTCTGCGGGGTTGATTTTTAAAAATGTTGTTTCCATAAATTAGTTTTAGTTTGTTTAAGTCATCCGATGTTTTTCCTTCGGTAGAAGTCTATGTTTTCCCGTGAGAGCAGTTCGATTGGCATGTAGTTGACCGGTGTCACCTCTTTCTTCATGACGATTGCGTCGAACAATGTCCAGATGCAGGCATAGCCTTGCATGTAGGCGTGTTGGGCGACTAAGAAGGAGATGCTGCCACGCCTTACACATTCGGCATTTTTTGGTACCATGTCGTAGCCCATAATCTGCACATCGCGTCGGTTGCTTTTCAAGAGGAACTCACCCACGATGTGGGCTTTTGAGTTGAAGGTAATGCAATGGTGTATGTGGGGATGTTGTTTGAAAAATGCCTCAAGTGTCTGCTTGTATGTTTCCGGCTTGTCCCAGGGCAGATCGACATCGGTGATCTTAGTGTCGGGGAAATGGTCGGACATGTAGTGGCGGAAACCCGTTTCGCGGTTCATCTGTTGCTTGGAACCCACCTGCCCGTCTTTCAGAAGCTTCATCAGCATGATTTCTTTCTCTTTGGACGCGATGAGCATCAGCATGCGTGCGGCGAAATAGCCGCTTTGGAAAGAGTCCTGTCCGTAGAAAGCCAGTGGCTTCAGGTCTGGCATGTAGGAGTCGAGAAGGATGAACGGAATTTGCTGCTCATGCAATTTGTCGGTAAATTGTCTGGTCGCTTCGAGCGTTGAAGGCACAATCACCACTCCGTCGGGGTTCTCTTTCAGGCATTCGCGTGCCGCCTTTGTAAATGAAGTAGGCGAAAATCGCTCGAAATATGTGATGTGCAGGGAAATTCCAAAATCACGCCGAAGTTCGGTGGCCCCTCTTGCGCCTTCTTCAATCTCATCCCAATAGGCTTCATTCTCATGCTTGGGGATGAGCAGGTGGAAATCATAACTCTTGTTGTACGCCAATGCAGAGGCATACATGTTTGGCTGATAATCCATTTCGGCAAGTGCCTTTTCAACTTTTTCACGTGCTGTTTTCGATACGTTGGGGCGTTCGTGAAGCACACGGTCGACTGTTCCCACACTTACACCTGCACGCACTGCAATGTCTTTGATCCTGATTTTGTCCGATGCCATAGTCTGTTTCTAAATGCTATGCAAAGGTAGTGCAAATATTTGAAACCACCAAAAATTTGTCTGCCAAACATAAAGTGTGAAAAAATCGTTTAACTCTTGCACGGTTCAAAAAAAACATGTATCTTTGCAAGTGCAAACAAAACATTATCAATGATCTATTAAACAAACACGAAAAGAACATTTTTAAACCCAAGAAATAATGGCAAAAATTGTAACACTTGGCGAACTGATGCTTCGCCTGTCGCCTCAGGGCAACGATCGTTTTATTCAGAGTGAGTCTTTCCGTATCATCCCTGGTGGAGGAGAGGCAAATGTGGCCATTTCTCTGGCCAATTATGGTCATGAGGCATATTTCGTGTCGAAACTGCCGAAGCATGAGATTGGCCAGATTGCAGTCAATGCGATGCGTCGTTATGGTGTCGACACCCGCTTCATCTCCCGTGGTGGCGATCGTGTAGGTCTTTATTATGCTGAAACAGGTGCTTCCATGCGTCCCTCAAAAGTGATTTATGACCGTGCCCATAGTGCCATTGCAGAGGCCGTTCCTCAGGATTTCGACTTCGATGCAGTGATGGAGGGGGCTGCTTGGTTCCACTGGAGTGGCATTACTCCTGCCATTAGCGATAAGGCTGCCGAACTGACAAGACTGGCTTGTGAGGCTGCCAAGCGCCACGGCGTGACGGTGAGTGTCGACCTGAACTTCCGCAAAAAGCTGTGGACTTCAGAGAAAGCCATCAGCATTATGCGCCCCTTGATGAAGTATGTTGACGTGTGCATTGGCAATGAGGAAGATGCTGAGCTTTGTCTTGGTTTCAAGCCCGATGCCGATGTCGAGGGCGGACAGACGGATGCTGCCGGTTATGAGGGTATCTTCAAGCAGATGATGCAGGAATTTGGTTTCAAGTATGTTGTTTCCACGCTTCGTGAGAGCTTCTCGGCAACGTACAATGGCTGGAAGGCCCTGATCTACGATGGCAAGGAGTTTTATCAGAGCAAGCGCTACGAAATCAATCCGATTATCGACCGTGTCGGTGGTGGCGACTCGTTCTCAGGTGGCTTGATTCATGGTTTGCTCACCAAAGCCACACAGGGTGAGGCTCTTGAATTCGCAGTGGCAGCAAGTGCCTTGAAACATACCATTAACGGCGACTTCAATCTTGTTTCTGTAGAAGAAGTCGAAGCTCTTGCAGGTGGTAGTGCTAATGGACGAGTACAGCGATAAAACGAGTGCATAATGAAACAATTTGAATACAAGGTCATCTCTTCCATTGTCGGAACTGAGAAGAAACTGAATAAGTTGGGCTTTGAAGGCTGGGAACTTGTTGCCGTCTTTGATTGCCGTTTGTATTTGAAGCGTGAAATAAAAGGATAAGACAAAAAATGGCAAAGTTTGATAAGATTGCAGTATTGCAGAAGATAGCAGCGGCTCCGATGGTGCCCGTGTTCTATCACAAGGATTTGGAAGTGTGCAAGAATGTAGTGAAAGCCTGCTATGAGGGAGGCGTGCGTGCCTTCGAGTTTACCAATCGTGGCGATTTCGCCCACGAGATTTTCGGCGAGCTTGTAAAGTGGGCCGACAAGGAGTGTCCCGAACTGGCATTGGGAATCGGTTCGGTGGTTGATGCTCCTACTGCTGCACTCTATTTGCAATTGGGTGCCAACTTTGTAGTAGGCCCTCTCTTCAATCCCGAAATTGCCCCTGTGTGCAACCGTCGTTTGGTTCCCTATTGTCCGGGCTGCATGACAGTCAGTGAGATTGGCAAGGCCCAGGAGTTGGGTTGCGACTTGACGAAGGTCTTCCCTGGCGACGTGGTAGGCCCCAACATGGTGAAGGGCTTGAAGGCTCCTATGCCTTGGTCGAAGATCATGGTGACGGGTGGCGTTGCCCCTGAAGAGGAAAACCTGAAGTCGTGGTTCAAGGCAGGCGTGTTCTGCGTGGGTATGGGCTCGAAGCTCTTCCCCGGCGACAAAGTGAAAGCTGGCGACTGGCAATATGTGACCGACAAGTGCCGTGAAGCTCTCGGCTATATAGCAAAGGCTCGCGCCTAAGTCGTTGTTTTTTTAATATGTAAGATCCAATTAAAAGATTAAAAGATGAGATGGTACACGATTTCATTTTTTAATCTTTTAATTTTTTTGTTCTTTGCTTGTACCCCTTCTGACAGGCATGAGGCTGATAGGCTGAACGAGTTGTCGTACACCTATCGTTATCGGAATCTTGATTCTACGGTTTACTATTCCCGTAAGGCTTACGAAGCGGCTGAAAACTACAGCGACGGCAAGGCCGAAGCACTCAACAATCTTGGCTTTGTCAGTATTACACGCATGCAGTACGACAAAGCAAAGGCCCAGTTGGATTCGGTTATCGAACTGACTGACAATCAGTTGGAACTTTTGGTTGCAGATGTACAGCAGATGCGCCTTTGCCAGCGCCGTTCGCGTAATCGAGAGTTCTATGATTATCGCGAGCACGCTATGAAGGCGCTGAAACGCATCAATGAGGAGCGTGGATCGCTCACGGAGCGACAGCAGAAACGACTGCTCTATGCAGAAAGCGAACTTGCCATCGTCACTTCCACCTATTATTATTATGTGGGTCTCGAAGAGCAGTCTATAGAAGAATTGCATCGCATTGGCCCCGAAGTGGAGCGCGACACAGCCCAATGGCTCAATTATCTCTATAATGTGGGAGCTGGTGGGATGATTCTCGACGGGGACATTGACCAACAGGAGTTCGATTACCTGTTTCAGTGTTTGAAGATCTCCAAACAGTTTGGAAGTCCCTATTTCTATGCAAATTCTTTGGAGGGCATTGCTGAGCATCTGATCGACGGTACAACCCGACAGCGCCTGATCGGACAGAACAAACCCTCGTTCGATGAACTGAATCCCATGTCCCTGACATCCGAGGAACTTGTTGTTTCCTTGGCTCAGCAGGCACTCAATGAGTTCATCGATTATGGGGACATCTACCAGATAGCCGGAGCCTACCGAACCCTTGCTTCGTGCTATCGTGCGCAAGGCGACTATGAGATGGCATTAGTCAATCTGGAGTATGCGTTATCCGACTCTGCCATTTTCCAGGCTCCTGACCTTGTGGCAAGTATTCGCGAACAGTTGAGTGTCGCCTATTCGGCCATCGACGACAAGGCCAACAGTGACTATAATCGGAATCTCTATCTTGATTTGCAGGAACAGACACGTCAGGACCGTTCGTTGGAGGCACGGGCCGACCAGCTCGACGTGATTGTCGCCCAACTGAACATACTCTTGGCCGCAATCTTCGTTGTGCTGCTTTTGCTGTTGTTCTCACTCAGGCTTTTCTATGTGTTTTACCGTCGTCGGCAAAAAAAACTGGACCAGCTTGATGAATTGAGGGAGCAACGCGAGGATGTTGAAGAATTGTTGGCCATCAGCAGGCAAAAGCGACAAGAGGGCGAACGCCGTAATCTTGACCAGCGCGCCAAGATTTTCATGGTCAACAGCATCATCCCCTTGATCGACCGTATGCTGCATGATGTGCAGCGCATTGATCCAAACGATGCCCATTGTGAAGAGAGACTGCAATTTGTCAGCGAACTGACCGACACCATCAATGAACAGAACAATGTGCTGACTCATTGGATTCAGTTGCGTCGGGGCGAGTTGAGCCTTCATATTGAGACCTTCGCTTTGCAGTCGCTTTTCGATATAATAGAGAAAAGCAAGCGTAGCTTCTCGTTGAAAGGCATCACTTTGCTCGTAGAACCTACCGAGGCAAAGGTCAAGGCCGACCGTGTGCTGACTCTTTTCATGTTGAACACACTGGCCGACAATGCACGAAAGTTCACGGGCGAAGGTGGACAGGTATTGCTCTCGGCTTCCGAAGCCGACAATTATGTTGAGATTTCCGTTGCAGACACAGGACAAGGCATGGATGAGGAAGAACTGGCGCATGTGTTCGACCATAAGGTATCGGGCGGACATGGTTTCGGGTTGTTGAATTGCCGTGGCATCATGGAGAAATACCGCAAGACGAGTCAGATTTTCTCTGTTTGCCGATTGGCTGCCGAAAGTGTGAAAGGGCAGGGGAGCCGTTTCTTTTTCCGATTGCCTAAAGGATTGGTGCGGATCGTATTGCTGTTGCTTTCGTTTACGGCTTCTGCACATGCCGATGAGATGCTTTTGCAGCAAGCCGGCAACTATGCCGACTCTGCCTATTACTCCAATATCAATGGCACATACGAGCGGACACTTGAGTTTGCCGACTCTTGCCGTGCTATGCTCAATGCCTATTACCTATCAAAATATCCAGATGCCACTGACACACTAAAGACTTTGGGACCTTCGTCCTACTTTCCTGAAATCGGTTGGCTTCACCGTGACGTACAGCTCAACTACAGCGTGCTGTTAGTCCTTAGGAACGAAAGTGCAGTGGCGGCATTGGCTTTACACCAATGGCAGCTCTACACCTATAACAACCGCATCTACACATTGCTCTTCAAAGAGTTGTCGGCTGACCGTACCCTCGACGAATATTGCCGACAGATGCAACAGTCGCAAACCGACCGCATGGTAGCCATTTTCTTGTTGATCTTCATGGCTTTCGTCTTGTTGGCGGCTATTGCTTTCCAGGTCATACACGCCATCAGTCGCAAGGCTGCCCGTCAGCAGGAGCAGGAGAGCAGTCTTGAGTTGTTGCGTGATGAACTGCGGCGTACTGAGATGGAAGAAGCAAGGCTTCATGTCAGCAATCAGGTGCTTGAGAACTGTCTCTCAACCCTTAAACATGAGACCATGTACTATCCCAGTAGGATACGGCAACTGATTGAAGTCGGACAGACCAATGCATTACCAGAGGTCGTCGGCTATTATCGGGAATTGTATGGCATTCTGAGCGAGCAGGCCGGACGACAGATAGAGACGATCCATCTGCACCTTCAGCCCCTCGACCACGAACTGTTGGGGGATAAGAATCTGATCGGCTATCTTTTTGACATTCTTCGCAAGCTGTCCCGGCAAAAGCAGCTTACGGTGGACTATCAGCCAAAAGACGACAAATACACCGTCTGTACTGTTGAGCTGCCGTCGGTTCCTCCCACGAACTTCATGCCGACTATCGAGAATATACCTTTCTTAATCTGTCGTCAGATTGTGCGTGAGCATGGTGAAGCCACAGGCCGGCATGGATGTGGCATCATCTCTGAAGCGACTGACAACGGATCACGAATCATCATAACTTTACCGCGACAATTATGCAAAACTTCAAAGTAATCATCGTTGAGGACGTGCCCTTGGAACTGAAGGGCACCGAAGGAATCATTCGTAACGACATTCCAGAAGCAGAAATCATAGGAACTGCCGATAGCGAACCCGCCTATTTGAAATTGTTGAAGCAACAGATACCTGATCTCGTGCTGCTCGATCTTGGATTGGGAGGCTCCACCACTGTGGGAGTGGAGATTTGCCGCTATACAAAAGACTTACACCCCCATGTGAAAGTGCTGATCTTTACGGGTGAGATACTGAATGAAAAGCTTTGGGTCGATGTGCTCGATGCCGGAGCCGACGGCATTATCCTGAAAACGGGCGAACTCCTTACCCGTCATGATGTAAGTGCCGTGATGGATGGCAAACAACTGGTCTTCAACGAGCCGATTCTTCGTAAGATTGTCGAGCGTTTCAAGCGGAGTGTGAGTGCTCAGTTAGCTAAACAGGAAGCGCTTGTCAACTATGAGATCGACGAGTACGATGAGCGTTTTTTGCGCCATTTGGCCTTAGGCTATACGAAGGAGCAAATCACCCAGCTTCGGGGAATGCCTTTTGGTGTGAAGAGTCTTGAGAAACGTCAGAATGAGCTGGTGCAGAAACTGTTCCCCGATGGAAGTACGGGTGTCAATGCCACACGATTGGTTGTGAGGGCCTTGGAGTTACGAGTCATTGATGTTGACAATCTGGAACCTGATGAAGAGTAAACTGATTTCAGTCATTGTGGTCTTCCTGATATTGGCTGAGACACTTTTGGTGTTGTTGTCGTGGCTGCTTAGCGCGATGATGACAAGCGGTGTCCGGTCGTTGTTGTCAAGCGAGGGCATACGTTGGTTCTTCGGACAATATACCGAGATGCTTCAGTCGCCTTTGTTAGTCTGTATGCTTCTGTTGTCCTTGGCGGGCGGGGCATTGGTGCGTAGTGGTCTTTTCTCTCGTCCCGTTACCTATCGTCAGCGTTTAGGCCTCCAATTGTCACTGGGGTTGCTGGTGATATTCGTGTCGGTTGTCCTGTTGCTTACCATTGTGCCTCATGCCATTCTGCTGTCGGCCACGGGAACCCTGTTCCCTTCTCCTTTCAGCCGTGCTTTGATACCCATACTCGCTATGGGGGTGTTGTCAATCTCCGTCACATACGGACTCGCAGCCCGAACTTTTACCAACCTTGACGACATCATTCAGTCGGTTTCGTGGGGAGTGTCCAAAGCAGCCCCTTTGTTTCTGCTCTATGTGTTAGCCATCCAATTCTTTGAGTCGTTATGCTTTGTATTTTCGCTTAACTTTAGTTAAGCAAGCGTAAGTTCATTGGGGCAAGAACTAAAATTGGAAACGCAGGCAAGTCCAGTCGCCCTCTTGTTTTTGTCCTATTGGCTTCAAGTCCAACGATGCGGCTTTATCTAAAAGCATGGGCACATCTTGCTGGTAGAAACCGCTTAACAGCAGATGCCCCCCTGGCTTCATTTTGTTCCGAAAGATGGACATGTCGTTTAGCAGAATATTCCTGTTGATGTTGGCCATCACCACATCGAATGACTCGTTTACTTCTTTTAAGACAGAGGCATCGCCCAGTAATGCGGTGTATTGTTCCTCAACACCATTGATAATGGCGTTGTGTCGTGCGTTTTCCGCACTCCATTCGTCAATGTCGTAGCCTACACAATGTCTGGCTCCGTATTTGAGGGCTGTAATGCCTAAAATGCCTGTTCCGCATCCGCAATCGAGAACGGTCTTGCCTTCAAGATCCATTTCGAGCAGACTGCTTACCATCATTCTTGTGGTTTCGTGGGTCCCCGTTCCAAAAGCCAAATGGGCATCTATCTCAATCGTGATGGGGGAAAAGTC
The DNA here is from genome assembly GCA_947302435.1 of uncultured Prevotella sp. Lineage (GTDB taxonomy): Bacteria > Bacteroidota > Bacteroidia > Bacteroidales > Bacteroidaceae > Prevotella. Next base: position 11,458 of record CAMYVQ010000050.1, read on the forward strand.
GTCGGAAATGGACGATGAGATGTCGGCAGGGAGATGCCGCCCGTCATGGATGATCACGACGGGGCCTTTTTCCATTTCATCACCATATCTTCTTACCACAATAGGCTCGAAACCTTCTTGTTCCCATTGGGCATTCCAATCCTGATTGTCAGCTTCTTTGACAGTATAGGTCACAGCAACATCCTCGAAAGGAAAAGCAGTCAGCACTTCCTTGAGTGCATGTTCGTCGAAAAGGCTCTGTTGCACATACCCTTTCAAACCCGTCTCGGTCTCTTCAAAAGTTTCAAATCCTACTTCACCAGCCATCGCTGAAAGAAGATCGCAAGCATCCTGAAGAAGCACTTCAGACGCATGGATGTAAAAGTCTACTTCAAAATATTTCATTATGTCTGTTAAATTTGTGTGCAAAATTATAAAAATTAGGGAAAATCCTATCAGCGTTTAGGGTTTTTCCGTACATTTGCAGGTAAAAACAATGTATTTTTGCAGTGTGAATATTATAAAATAACGATAATGAGGCTTATGAAGAAATTAATTCTCTTGTCTATTTTGCTGACTTCAATGCCGTTCTCTATGTTAGCGCAGGTCGACGACATGTATTTTGTGCCGACAAAGAAGAATGTGGCTAAGTCGAAGGAGTCATACGGAATGCCGCATGACACCTATTATTCCGGCTCTCACCGAAGCGTGGACGATTATAACCGCAGATATCAAGGTGGTAGCTCCTATCAGGTGATTTCAGGTGACTCCACAATGCAGGATGTGATTACATTCTCACCAGTGGAAGGAGTTTACCCCGATTCAACTGCGGTGGGAACAGATGACTTTCAGCTGACCAAAAAGATGACACGCTGGGACGGCTATACGCCGACAGATGCCTATTGGGAAGGTTACGACCGTGGGCGCAGCGATGAGTGGTCGTCCAACTTGTGGCATTCGCCCTGGTACTATTCCAGCTATTATCCTTGGTATGACCCTTGGTATTATGACCGTTGGTACTACGATCCCTGGTATTACAGCTCGTGGCACTATGGGTGGTACGATCCTTGGTACTATCGTCCCTACCGTTACTACTCATGGGGATGGGGAGGCTACTATGGCGGCCACTACAGGCATTCATATTATGATGGTGGCTATTATGCTGGCAGATTGCATCATTCAGGCAATGCCTCCTATTACCGTCCTTCCACAGGTACGCAGAGTCATGGGTATGTTATCAACTCTGGTCGGCGCGAAGGCAGTTCCGGCATAGGGGCTGGAAGAGGTTCTTCGCGCGGTTACAGATCTGCTGGAGCGGGACGTTCTTCGGTGGGTTCTTCTATTTCTTCTGGAAGTTACACTAATCGTAGTTCAATCGGTTCTGTCGGTTCATCACGCAGTTCGAGTGGTTCAATCGGTGCCAGTCGTAGTTCAAGCAGCTCAATCGGTGCAGGCCGTAGCTCAGGTGGCTATTCCGGAGGAAGCCGTTCGGGTGGTGGAGGCGGCTCCCGTTCAGCAGGCCGCAGATAATAAGTTATTATGTTTTCCATTAAAAAATATCTGAAGAAATGAAAATACGTTTGATAATTGCTGCATTGTCGATGGTCGTGTTGCCTGTTTGTGCGCAGGAAACATACGAGAATGCTAATATAGCCACAGAGGAACTGAATGGTACGGCACGTTATGTGGGAATGGGTGGCGCAATGGATGCCTTGGGTGCAGACATTTCCACCATTAGGTCGAATCCTGCCGGTATAGGATTGTTCCGTAGGTCGGTCGCAAACGTCACGTTTGGACTCGTGTCTCAGCAAGATGCCTCAAACTTTGCCGATGGTCGTGTAACGAACTTTAGTTTCGACCAGGTCGGTTTTGTCTGGTCAAACCAAGTGAACAGTACCGACTTCGTGAATTTCGGATTTAGTTATCATAAAAGCCGGAATTTCAATCAGATTCTCTCTGTGGTGCATGCTCTTGACAATGCATCGCAAAACAAGGCCACTGCCATCAAAAACGATAATGGGTTTTTGTATGACACAAAGGGAGACAAGGGCCTGCCCGATTTTGACCATAGCTATTCTTCCTGTACAATCCTGGATGATCTCTATGCGCGCAACCTGAACTATAATGCCACCGACAAGAAATGGTATTTTTATAACGGTGAGGAGTATGATTTCAAAAGGTCGCAGACAGGTTATATTGCAGAGTACGACTTCAACCTCAGTGGTAATGTGAATAACACGTTCTATTGGGGAGTGACAATCGGGCTTCACGATGTTAACTATAGCCGATATACAAGGTACGGCGAGAATCTGATTGGAGGTCTTGGGGGTGTGCCAGAATTGTATGGAGTCACGATAGAAGAAGACCGCGACATCAGTGGTACGGGCTTTGATGTGAAGTTGGGTGCTATCATCCGTCCCATTGAGGAGTCGCCCCTTCGTTTCGGCCTTGCGATAGAAACCCCCACGTGGTATAAACTTAGAACCACCAGCTACACGACGTTCAACGATAACACGAATTGGTCTGATGCCACTTCCGACGAATACAAGTTTAAGCTCTATACACCCTGGAAGTTCGGCCTCTCTGCCGGTCATACGTTCGACAATATGTTGGCAATAGGCCTTGGGTATGAGTACACCGATTATTCAGCACTTGACTCCCGCAACCTCAGGGACGGCTATTACGGTGAATATGATAACAGCGATAGCGATAAGGAAATGAACCGTCATACGGCAAAAACGCTAAAAGGTGTCTCGACCATTAAAGCTGGTGTCGAGTTGAAGCCTGCTCCTGAACTCGCAATCCGTTTAGGTTACAATTATGTGTCGCCGATGTATAAGAAAGACGGATTCAAGGATTCTTGGATTGAATCAATGGGCTCATATCACAGCTCTACTACCGACTTCACTAACTGGGAATCAACCCATCGTATCACTTGCGGTATTGGTTATCAAATGGATTCGTGGAACATCGGTTTGGCTTATCAGTACTCAGTGCAAAATGGTTATTTCGCCCCATTCGATTCTTATTATGACAATGAATCAGCCAGTCATGACAACATTGCAGATATGGTGAAAGTCAGCAACAAGCGCAACCACTTCCAGCTCACCATAGGCTACACATTCTGATTTGCCTCACCGCCGGGGATAAATACAAACCACATCGTCCGCAGAACACGTTCTGTGGAAAAATTATTCTCTTTGCAACCCATGTAGTTTTGTTTTTCTGTCCTTTATAAGAGGGTCTGAGGGCGTTTTTCATGGGTTCCCTTGTCATTTATATTGAATGGCGCCGCCAGAATGGGAAAAGTCGGTTGCAGTTGTTTCTCACTCACGATGGAAACGAATATTGATCACACCACTATCAGATATGAATCACGCTGCCATTCAACACGGATGACAACAAAAACAGATACGAACAACGGTGAGAACGATGATGAATTGCAGTGGGAAACAAGTCAAATGGCACGAAAAACGCACCGGATTACACGCTTGTATGGCAAAAAACAGACAGACATGTCTCAAAGGGCGGCAAAATTAGACCATTGAAGAATTATCTGCGGAATTTTGGAAAAAAAAGCTTTTTGCGGGAAAAATAGGGGGGTAAATTCTTTTTTCCTAAAAAAGTTTTGGACTTTTCGAACAATTTGCATACCTTTGCAAGAAATTTTAGATAACGACAAATTGAGTACTTAATAACTTTTTTTTTCAATTTTTTTTTCATTATGAACAATTACTTTAAAAATCTGCGACGGCGGGCTGGCACCGGGCCAGGCTGCACACGGCATCGTGGTCGCTACGGGAGTCCCGGTAGCAGTGGGGGGGGCAATTTCCTCCTGCGGATGAAGGGAGCAGCCATCCTGGTGATGCTCGCGTTGTGCATCCTGCCCCAGAAGGCGGCGGCAGAGGACTTCCAACAGTCTTACCTGTTTGAGGATTACTGGAAAAATGACAATGGCTACGTTAGCTTCGTTGTTACCTATTTTGATAACAGAAATGTTGACGAGGGCTTTGTCAGCGACCAAGGTTTGCAAGTCTATGCCAGTAAGGATAACGGAAACACTTGGACGAGAATATTTCAAGTGAAATGTAGCCGTCCAAGTGGTGATGAATCCAATATAGACATAGAAAACTACTGGGAAGGCGCCAAGCGGGAATCCCAATGGCGTCATGATAACACTTACGATCATATTAGAGTCGGCTGGAATCTCCCTTTAGAATGGCGTAACTGTAGCATCACATTCAAAAGCGAAGGCGTTTGGAGCGAATATGATGGATCATATAAATCGACGAAATCAGGTACGTTTGGCCCCTATGAGAACTACTACACCTTTTCCGTGCGCTCCATCAGCTGGAACGGCGACCTGGGCATATCACCCGACGGTACGCTGACGCTCCCCTACAGTTTTGGCAGTTCTGCCGTCACCGACGGCCACACCCAGATTTCCACTCACATTAATGGCAACTGGTCAAGCCAAATCGCATACCATACCCCCAGCAGCAATTACGCGAGTGATAGCTACTCATTCAACTTGAGCAAAATCAACAAAAACCTGCGCTCGCCGAGCTTCACCATCCGGATGGACCATGAGTATCCGCATGAGAACGACCTTAAAGGTGGTACGCAATATTTCAAGGCCCAGAGTGACCTAAAGACCTTCTACCCGCTGCCCCTGGCCACGCTCAGCACCCCCGTGTTCAGCAAGCTTAACCGCACGGTGTCGCTCAGCTGGACGGCCGACAACACCAACTACGGCAACGGTCGGTGGGCCATCTACCGCAACGACCAGTTCGTTACAACGGTCTCTCAGGGCACCTACTCCTTCACCGACGATAATCCCCTCTTCGAGGCCAACGTGAAGTACTACATCTACTATGTACACAGCAGCTGGCCCGACGAAACGAAGGCCGACCTGCTGAAGTCGAACGAGCAGACGGTGGATACCAGACTCTCGCTGCCCATCGCCAACCTCAGCCCCGTGTGCGAGGACGACCGCATCATCTTCAGCTGGACGTCCGACGGCTATCCCGCCAACTATGGCCACTCGTTCAAGATCTATGTGGACGACGAGACCAAGCCCATCTACACCATCGAGCCGACAGACTACCAGACGAGCTTCCAATGGGAGCACCGCACCACCGACCAGCACGACAACCGTCAGGACTTCACTGATGCGGCAACCGGCGTCCCCTACACCGAGGAGCCGCTGAATGCCTGCAAGCCCCACACCTACCGCATCGACGCCACCATCAACGACAAGGTGATCAGCACGGTGACGCTGGAGAACAAGGCCATTGGCAAGGGCACGAGCTTCTACTCCATCGATGCCACGAAGGGCGTCTATCCCGGCACGGTGAAGCTGCAGTGGCACGTCAACCTACTGGGCTCCACCGTGGCCAAGACCTACATCGTGGAGCGCCGCCGCGCCGAGAAGAGCGGCGAGAGCTGGACGACGCTCAACCGCATGTCGAGCACCGACGACTACCTGATGTACACCGACGACACGCCGCTGCCCGGCGTGTTCTATGAATACCGCGTGACGGTGCAGGACAGGTGCCCCGACGGTGCCATCATCGCCAACGAGGCCACCGACATCGGCTTCGCCCAGACCTCGGGCACCATCAGCGGCCGCATCACCTTCGGCGCCTCGGGCAGCTCGGTGGCTAACGTCGACGTGGAGGCCAAGCGCACCGGTGCATCGAGCGACGATGCCGAGCAGTATCATGCCATGCGCTTCACCGGCACCAACGGTGCCGTGACCTGGACCTACCCCACGGAGACCTACGCCGCCGACATGCTGTCATCAGGCAACTTCACCATCCAGATGTGGATACGGCCCGACGAGCTGGCCGCCGCCAAGATAGTGCGCCTGAACGGTGAGACCTGCTATGTGGGCATGACCGACAGCGGCACGCTGACCTTCACCAACGGCGAGAATACCTACACCTTCATGGGCGTCAAACTCACCGCCGACGCCTACAGCCACGTCATCCTGAGACGCGAAGGCAATTACCTGGGCGGCTATGTCATCGCGACCGACGACAACGGACTGCCCAAGCTGAATGGACGCAGCTGGTATCTTGAAGGCAACCTCAGCCTGGCCGGCAACGAGGCCATGACCGTGGGCCACTTCAAGGGCTACGTCGACGAGTTCCGCCTCTGGACCAAGGCCCTCAGCAACGAGGAGATCCTGGAGAACTACGACCACCTGCTCGTGGGCAATGAGCAGAACCTGGAGACCTACTGGACCTTCGACGAGGGCCTGCGCACACAGTTCTTCGACTACTCGCGCGAGGGCACCGTCTACCACCAGCACCACGGCAAGATAGGCAGCAACGCCGAGCCCACCAACCTCACCCCCACGGAGCTGAGGCTGAAGGCCAAGACCGACGACGACGGCAACTACATCATCCAGGGCGTGCCGTTC
>CAMYVQ010000051.1 GCA_947302435.1 uncultured Prevotella sp.
CGGGTGACTATAGCAAGAAAATTGCTGGTGGCTACTCTTTCCAAGAGGGACCCGTTGAATATCCGAAAAAGTTATGGAATACTATGACAATGTCACCGTTTCAAGTGGAAGTGGCAACACTTATGAACTTAAAGGTTGGGGCGGTTCCGATAAAGGTTTCTGGAGTCGTGGCACTTATCGCTATGAGATTTGGTATGGAAATGTGTGTCTAAGAGCAAAGACGTTTACAGTATATTAGTACCATGTATCTTATTAATATTAGTCGTCCGTCATGGGCGGCTTTTTCGTTTCTCTATCCTTAAACAAGCTTCTATAAGAAAAGTTGCATTAAATTTGGTGGATTAGGATAAAATCACTAATTTTGCAGCGTCAAAAAGTGCTAGTGGATGCCTTTGTCGCACCATTAACACTCTAAAAGGATTAAATGAGGGTGTGTCAAATTGACACTCCCTCTCCCTTTTTATATATCACAAACTAAAATCCGCACCACCGATGCAAGGGCAGCAGGTGATGCGGATTTAAGTTTTCGTGTAAGGTCTTTCTCTATCTCAAAGGCAGTTCCACCGTCAGGCAGACGTTTTCGTACATCGGTCTGCCCATCAGTCGGTTCATGATGTACTTGCGGAACTTCAGGCTGTTGTGACTGTCAATGGCGTAAGCCAGACGAATAATCATTTCAAGGTTATACACGTCGATGTTCCAGTTTGGACGATAGGGGAACAGTCGGAACGAGCCATGAGAATCTTCCTCTCGCGCGATACTATTATATATAGAGCGTATCGTGCGGAACACGACGGATGACGGGACGAAAAGCATGTCTGCTATCTCGTCAACCGTCATCCAAACGTCCATGTCGGGCATGGTGATAATTCCGCCCTCGGTCATTCTGATGATGCCTCGCTCAAAGACATCCTTGGGAATCATTGAAATGTTTGTCATAAACTGTCAGTCTTTTGGAATGTGATACAATAGGTTGGCATAGCCTTCCTCTGACGCGACTCGGCATAGCTCAAGCAAGCTTGGCTCTGCTCTCGCTGCTTCATCGGTTCTTCTTGGGACGTCCAACTTTCTTCACTGCCAGTCGTGGGTCTTCACGCAGCAGTTCTTTCGGACGGTCGAGTTTCTTCTGTAGCAGTGCCTTGTTGTGCTCTGCCGTGGTGTCGCTGGTCGTCAGTCCCTTTGCTTCTCTTCGCTTTTGCAGCCTGTCCATGTCACGGCTGATATTGTCGTCGGTGATCTTGGCGTACACCTGCGTACTTTTCACGCTGGAGTGTCCCATCATCTTGGCGATGCTTTCCAGACAGATGCCTTCTGATACGAGCATCGTGCCGAAGGTGTGACGGGCCATGTGAGCCGAGAGGTTTTCAGTCCTGCCGATGGCAAAGCCTATCTCGTGGATGTCCGACCAGGCACTGTTGAGGGTTGGCAACGGGAAGACGGGGTTTTCGTCGTCAGTGGTGTTATACATATCGAGTATCTGCTCTGCTATGGGGTGCAGTGGGATGAACGACTCTACTTTCGTCTTCTGTCGGTTGATGCGGATATAGCGCCGACCGTCGGCTGTCTTGCCGATGTGGTGAGGGTAGAAGCCACGGGCATCCACGTATGCAAGTCCCGTCAGACTGGAGAAGATAAACCAGTGACGGAACATCTCCATGCGGTCGTCTGCCATCGGGGTTGAAAGCAGTTTCTTGAAGTCCTCACGGTTCACGAAGCGGTGACGGGTCTGTATCTTCTTCTCATATTCCACGTTCTCTATTGGGTTGCAACGCAGGATTTCCATATCCACGCCGAGCCAAAGAAGGCGGTTAAGCCATATCAAACAATGATTAGCCTGTGCAGGGCCGAGGTTCTTGCCTTTCACCAGATGCACCTTGTAGCCTTGCCCGAAGGCTTCATCTATGTCGGTCAGCGGAATGTCTTTCTTGCCGAGCGAGTGCAGGTACTCTTGCAGATGGGCTTGCAGGGATTTACTCTGGCGGTAGGTGTTTACCTTGTTCAGTTCGTTGGCACGGATGCGCAGGCGCTCCCGTTCCCATTCGCCCATCTGCAGCAGGGTCGTGGGTTTCTTTGTCTTTTCTGTAATGATGTTCTTCAGGATTTCTGGAGTGATGACACCGTTCTCACGCAGTTGCTCGTCATAGAGGGTGTCAATCCGCTTGCGCAGGTCAATAAGTCGGTTGTTGTCCCTTGCAATGGAGATTTCACCCTTCTTTGCGTTCCAGTCCTCCGGACGGCAGTAGATGTCCGTCGTCAGTGCAGTGTTCTTACCGTCAATGGTGATTCGGCACATGACGGCTGTGGTGCCGTCGGTCTTCACCTTGGCACGGTTGATGTAATACAGTTAGCTGAATGTACTTCTCATAATCGTTTCTCCTTATTTTGTGATGAAATTAAAATCCTTGGTTGCTTCAATGAACTTGTCCATGTCCTCAAATAGTTTCTTCGGGGTGACACGGGCATAGACCTGTGTCTGGTTGATGTTCGTGTGACCGAGCATCCTGCTGATGGTTTCCAGTGGCACACCCTCTTCAAGTGTTATCAGACTGGCAAACGAGTGTCGCCCCTGGTGGAAGTGGATGGGGTCTTTCAGTCCTATCCAGCCCGATATACCACGCAGATGGGCATGGAGGGTACGGTGGAAGACATACGGAAAGAGCGTCTTTCGCGTATCATCGTGGTACTTCTCTATGAGGGCAATCGCTTCGGGCAGCAGTTTCACGGCTGCACGGTTCTCATTCTTACGGCGAAGGTACTTCAGCCAGAGGTTGCCGTCCTCGTCGATGGAGAGGTTATCATCCGTGACGGACACCACATCGGAGTAGGGTACGCCAGTGTAGCAGGCGAACAGGAACATGTCACGGGAGAGTATATGACCTTCGTGCTTCGGGTCAATATGGAGGTCACGGATTTTCTCAAAGGTCTCACGGCTGAGAGCCTTGGGAGTGGTCTCGCGTCTTCTCGGCAGGGAGAAGTGGGCGAAGTATTGCCGTTCTGCAATGCCTTCCTTGAAGGCGCCCTTGCAAGTCTTCTTCAACAGGGCAAGGAAATGACGGGCAGAGCCTTCATGTCCGCACTCGTCGCAGATGTACGACTGGAAATCATAGATGAATTGCTCTGTCAGTTGCCCGAAAGCAATGTCCTCAGTCTTGAATTTCTTCAATATGAAGGCTTGCAGATAGTCGCAGAAAGCCTTGTAGTGGTAGTAGGTGCCCTTGGCACGGTCAACGCCGATGCGTGAATGACATTCGTCCTTCATGCGCTGTGCATACTGCATCAGCGTTACCTGTGACTGGATGCTGCCCTGCAAGACCGCCTTTACGTCAGCGGCACATAAGTCCGGCTGACGTGCCTTCACGGACTCATAGGCATTGCTGATTGACAACAGCAGTTGCTCAATCTTGCGGTTCACCTCAACCGCCTCTTTGCTCTTGCCGTTCAGACGACTTTCACGGGGATTCCACAAGTCAGGGGTGCAGGAAATCTTGCACGAAAACTGAGACATCGAGTTTCCGAGGGTGATACGTCCCATGATGGGAGCCTTTCCTTTCTTGTCTGTCGTGCTCTTTTTGAGGTAGAGCAGCACCTTGAATTTTTCATCTTTCATACTCGCTTATAATTTGGTCGCAAAATTAGCTCAATTACAAGCGTCCTCCGTATGGAAGAATGTGTCCGAATATGTATGTTTTTCCGAGCCTCCGACTAATTTGGGGTCTCATTCGTTACCAATACAATTTTCGGTAACGAGACAGGTAACGATTTGGTAACGGAACGATGGTCATATTTCACAATATGCATTCCTGCCCATCGAAACATGGAATACATAAAATCAGCAGTCTGTCAGGCAATTACGGGAATAATCTCCACATTCGTCTCACCCTTGATTTCTTGGTTATATTCCCCTATGGTTATCACACTACCAGGAATTGTAATACTCTTTAAATTTTTACAATATGAGAATGCGTTATCATCAATGGAAAGAATGCTATTAGGTAGAAGAATACTTGTTGCAGGACAATGATGAAAAGCCATTCTTGCAACACCATTTACTCGCACATCATATGATGAGTTCTGTCTCCCATCATAATATCTCAAAGATGCAGGAATGTCAATAGTTCCAAACGTCATATTATAGTTTGAATCATCGACCATAGATTCATAAGTAACGTGAGCGTAGTTTCGCCAACCTCCTGAATAATATACTTCGTAATATAATCCATTATTGAATTCTCTCGTCCAACTTAAAGCCTTAGTTGTTGTTATAATAGTGAAGAGTAATAAAACTATAGTTTTCAGATAAAAATGTTTCATAAAGTAAGTAAAAATAAAAAGGACGGAACTGCTCTGTAGCCTTTCCGCACTTCTGGCACCGCCAAGCACCCTGTATATAGAAAAGCACAAACAATTCACGCCCGAAGACGTGAACCTGTTGTCGCTTGTTCTCATATACTAAATCTTGGCGGATTCGACGAACGAGAACAAGGACTCTAAGTCCAAGTTATATCAAAAAAGTCTTACATGAGCAGAAACGTCGGGTTAAACTTGTAATTAATCTCTTTACGGGGCGCACGGGCTGAGCCTGCGGTGCCTTTGTCATTTTCCCCAAAGCGTTTCGCTCGTTCTGTTACTGTACTGTCTGTTTCGTAAAAATAGGGTTTAAAGGGTTCTACACTATGTTTAATGTCTCTTATGCTTTCATTCTATGAGTTCATCCAACAGCTCAACAAAGTTCGACGATGTGAACCGTTTCATCGTTCCATGATATGTGCCAAGTGTTCGTCCTGTGCTATTTCCTCTTCGGTGATGTTCACCATGCCACGCAGTTTCTTGAACTCTGCAGGAACCTGCCGTTTCTGCTTGGGCTCATCCATCGACTCCGTAATGAATGTCACGACAATCTGCTTTTGCTCGCGAGTCATGCTCTGCAGAATTGCGGTATATGGAGCCATCGGTGTCTCCTTGATTCTCTGTGCCAATGCAGTCATCATTATATTACTGTGTATTTAAAATGTCAAACACTATGTCCGTTTTCTCATTATATTCACGATTCATTTGCAAAAATACAATGTTTTCACGAAAAGGCAAAGAAAAAGAACACTTTTTCTGTTTTTTGACAGAATGCATTGCGTTTACGCTTTAGGCAAAGGCAGAAGCAGGGACTTACAGCACGAACTGTACTTCCTTGAAGGCATAACGGCGTTGTTGGCCAGAGTCATCATAGAGCAAGAGATGGCCATCATCCTCAACATCCATGATCTCGGCCATGAACGCCCCTTTTTGGTCGACGTATGGATGATATCCCTTCCGACGATAAAGCTTCGCCATATATCGTGACCGAACTTCCTGGTCGAGATTCTTTGTGAGACAGCGCAGAATGTCGTGCAGCAGTTCTTCACGGTCGGTATCCTGTTCCGTGATCTGCCACAACGAGACAGGGTTGGGCGCATCACTGTGGAACTCGCGCTGGTTGACGTTCAGTCCCACGCCAATGATACTATCCTTGATATAACTCCCTTGCAGCGCGTTTTCTATCAAAATGCCACAGATTTTGCCTCCCCTCCAATAGATGTCGTTCGGCCATTTGATGCTGATGTCACCGATGCGCTGTTCCAACGCCTCGCAGATGGCCAATGACACAGCCATCGAGATATGGAACTGTCGATTGGCCGGCAGCGAACCGGCCGGATGAATCAGCACCGAGAACAACAGGTTCTTTCCTCTTTCCGACTCCCATCGGTTGGTGCCGCAGCCCCGTCCCGCCGTCTGGAAGTCAGTCCACACCACGACATCATGTTCCGAAGGATGCACCCTCAGCCAGCGGTTTGTCGAGTCGGTCTCGTCAATATGTATGATTTCAAAATCCATTTTGATACATTTGCAAATATCGCAAATTTCCCCGACTTAGCCAAATTTTTTCTGATTTATTCCCGTTTCCTGTAGAAAATCACTAACTTTGCCGTTATCCTTTAAAAAAATGAATGGCATGAACACAGAAGAACAATGGAAGAAAGACGAACAGTACATGCAACGGGCACTCGACGAGGCCCACAAAGCCGAGGCAAAAGGGGAAATACCGATTGGGGCAGTCATCGTGTGCAAAGACCGCATCATTGCCCGTGCCTATAACCTCACCGAAACCCTTTGCGACGTGACGGCACATGCCGAGATGCAGGCCATCACGATGGCAGCCAACGAGTTAGGCGGCAAGTACCTTACGGACTGCACCCTCTACGTCACTGTGGAGCCTTGTCCCATGTGCGCCGGAGCCATCGGCTGGGCGCAGTTGCCCCGCATCGTCTATGGTGCGCCCGACGAGAAGCGCGGTTTCCGTCGTTTCGCCCCGAACGTGCTCCACCCCAAGGCCGAGTGCATCAGCGGTGTGCTTGAAGACGAGTGCCGCGAGCTGATGCAGGAGTTCTTCAGGAGAAAGCGATAACAAAAGAAAAATGGCAGTCAAATGATTGATTGCCATTTTTCTTGTATATCGCTGTGTCATTAACGAGCGTTTTGCAGCTTGATGCGCGACAGGGTACGCTTCATTGGGAACGTCAGCTTCTGTTTCTTGGCATGAGCCTTGAACTGAGGAGCACGCTTCAGGAACTTGGGAGCAAATGCAGGCGCATCGTTGATTACGAATGTCTCGACAACGCCACCATAAAAGTATTCCTCCTCATTGACATAGCAGCCATTGAAGGTGAAGGTCTTCGTCTCAGGATCATAACTTGATGTCATAGGAACGCCCAACATGTCGAGCGTATAGAACGTGACCTTACCATCATTATAGGTCTCGCCTTCATACTCGTAGATGTCCTCATCACCGGTATCGGCACCTTCAACCCAGATCTCGTTAGTCTCAGTATCCCAGTTGAATACTAATCCGAAGTTGGCTTCGGCATTACCCCACGGTTTGATGGTATAGAGACCTTCAGTGGTCGTGCTCTTATATACGGCTGAAGTCACCGTACCCTCATAGAAGCTGTAATTATCATCCAACAGTTCGATGATGTCTGCCTCGTAGGTGTAGGTTCCGTCATAGAGTTTCGTCCATTGCTCCTTTCCAGAGACATAGAAGATGCGGCTATCAGCACTTGTCACAGCCTCGCCGTCAGCGTCGAAGCCAACCATCACAACATAGTAGTAGCCTGTTGCGTCGACACCAGATATTTGAACGGCTCCACTCTGCTCAACAGTGACACCATCGACAGTACCATCCTTCAGGCCTGCCAGCACATCGTCATAGGTCTCCTCAGTAGCAATCGCCATCTTGACACTTGCTATATCGGCACCCATTGCCAAGACACCGTAGACAAATTCTGCCGTACCGAAAATGTCAGACTGACGGCCCTGATAGCTGAAGGTCACATTGTAGTCCTTTTCCACGAAGCCGGGGAAGTCGATGATTATCATACCGTCGTTACTCTGATAACCCCAGCCACGACCGTCCTGCACGAGATGATAGCGCGGCGCCAACTGAATGCGACCGATGCTGCCGTCATCTTGGAAGGCCAATACACGGGAATGTAAATAGTTGTCTTCCGAACTAAGGCTTGCAAATTCAGATGCATGCGCAATGGCTATCTGCGATGCCAATTCGTCATAGACAAATCCCGTCAAGGTGTAGGAGAAATACACCAGATTATCCATCGTCAGCGTAACGCCGCCCAGTTCATCGCCAGCCTTCTGCAACTTGATCTGAATATAGTCGTCCTGACTGCCGTCGGCAGAAAGTCCGCCTACCTCTTCTTTAACAATCGCGTCATAAGGATGCATGATGCGGTAGACTGTGGGGTCTTCCTGGTTCTGCATAATCTCTACATCAGCAACCATATCAGAGAAGAAAGCATCACTGAACTTACCCTTACCGATTGAAACATACGGAGAGGGGATGCCAGCCTTGAATGTGTACTCAGACTTGCCATAGGCAGTGAGATAGGCCTCGTCGGTAATCGTCAGCTTGGCTTCAACATAGTTGTCATAGCCAATGACTTTAGGGTCGTAACTGATAACGATATCAGCCGTTTTGCTACCGGCATCAAATGTCACTGTAGCAGGCGCAGTGAAAGTTTTCGTCTCATCGGCAAGCTCAATCTTGACGGTGATGGCATCGTCAGTCTTGACACGGGCGACAGGAACAGTAAATGATGTCTCTGTATTCGACAAGTTAATCTGCTGTGACAAGGTGTTACTGAAATAGACTTGTTCGCCTGATACTGATGCCCCTTTGTAGTCGTCGCTGTCATCAGAACATGCTGCAACCACAAACATGCCAAGGAGCAGTAACATGATATTATTGATATATTTTTTCATAACTTGAATATCTTTTAATCGTTTAACATACTCATATTACCAAACGAAAGGATCCGAATTGCCCTTGGGAGGATTAGGTGTCGGGTTGTTGGTACAAGCAGAATTGTTGTTGGTCTCACTCTGTACGATACAGAGGTTCATCCATTCGGGAACAGTTGTGGTGTTCCACTGATAGTTGTCGATATGGTTGGTACCGGCATACGAACGGATAATACCCTTCTGCAGGCGCTTGATGTCGAATGTGGCAAAGCCCTCACCCCACAACTCAACACGACGCTGCCACCACACCTCGTTCTGGAAAGCAGGAGTGGTCGTGTTGCCATAGGCTTCATTATGCGTACCATAGACATAGCTGGCATCGCGTGTCTTGGCAAAATCGGTGAGCAGCTGAATGCCACGGCTCTCGGCCTGCATACCGGCAGCCTCTGCCTCAATGAGCATCATCTCCTCAGCACGCATCAAGGGAATAGCCACTGTGAAAGCAGTGTACTGGTTGTCGTGTACACCACCCTTCGGACGGAACTTCAGTTCGGCATACTGACAGGCACCGACAGCCGACACATTATAACAGGTGTTATAAACACCCAGAGGGTCATCAGTATAGTCAGCCAAGGCAGCTTTGATGACAGCCTGTCCGGCAGGAGTCTCTGGCGTGGCATCGCCAATCTGAACGTCAACGGCAGGGTCGATGAAGCACATACGACGGAAGTCGGTGGCAGGGATGCTGTTGAACAAGTGAGCATCGATAGATTTAGGACCAATGTAATTAGAAGCATAGCCGCAACCAGACTCACTGACCTCGACAATCATCTGAGAACCCCAGCTGGAGTCGGCATCGTTATTTGTAATGTTAGGATCGCTGGCACGATAAGTCAAGCCGAAAATCCACGAACCGTTAGGCGTATTGAAGCCATCGGTCTGCGACAGATACTGATCCTTGGTCATGGCTGTAAAACCAGAATAGGCCAACTTGGCATATTTCTCAGCATTTGCCCAGTCCTCCATGGTCAGATAGGCACGAGCCTTCAAACCGTACACCACATTGATGTTGGGGGTATAGACATCCGGACGCGTATAGTCAGCCAACAGAGCCTCAGCCTTGTCAAGGTCGGCCAGAATGAACTGGTACATCTGCTCATTGGTGGCACGGGGGTTAGAAGCATTCTTCGTATCCTCCTTCACGATGGGCACTGTCTCTGCGTTCTTGTCAGCGGCATAAGTCTTTGCAGCATACATGCGTGCAAGATCCATGTAGAACATGGCTCTCATGGCCAGTGCAATGCCCAGTCCATGCTTCTGATCCTCTGTAGGTGTTTCACCGGCCAGTCCGATCACATTGTTACAGTTCTTAATCCATCCATAATAGTAAGTCCATGGCAACTGACTATAGGCATAGGTCGGACCCAGATAAGAACTGCCCGTATACCACACGTCATACCATTCAGAACCGCTGTCCTGAGACACCATATCCTGACCAAGCAGGTCACGCTGTAGGAAGAAGGAAGGATAGCCGAAATCAAACGGATACTCACTGTCTCCGCTATATGTGAACTCACCATTCAACGAACTCGTAATAGAAGACACGAAGTTTGCATAAGCCCCAGGAGCATCTTTTGCCTGATCGGCGGTGACGTAGCTCGTCTGCGGGTCAATCTCCTTGATACAACTGCTCAGTGTCATCACAGCTGTCATGCCAAAGGCGGCTATAATATTTAATTTTTTCATAATTTTTCTTTTTCTTACTAATTAATATTAGCCCTTATTTTAGAATGAGACCTGAACACCACCCATCACAGTGCGCATCAGTGAATAAGGAGTCAGGCTTTCCGTAGCTCCATAGTCATAGCGGGGGTCGAGACCCTTTCGGGCACTCCAGAAGTAGAGGTTCTCACCAGTGCAGTACACGCGCACCTTGTCAAGACCAATCTTAGAGACCAGATTCTTTGGCAGCGTGTAACCCAGCGTGAACGACTGGAAGTTCAGATAAGCAGCCGAGGCCAGGAATCGGTCGCTGGTAGCAGCCGTGTACTTGTCGCTGAACTGCATACGGGGAATGTCGGAAGATGTATAAGAAGGTGTCCATGAGTCAAGCAAGTCCTTATGGAAAGCGGAACCAGCATCGCTCTTCTTTTCCCAGTTGCTCATCAGACTGGCATACTGTGTGTCGTAAATCTTACCACCTATCTGATAGTCGAAATTCAGGCTAAGGTCGAAGCCATAGGCCTCCAGAGTGGTGCCAAAGCCACCGTATGCCTTAGGCAGCATGCTTTCTCCAGCATAACGGGTTGCCTCACCGATATTGGTAGTAGTACCAGAATAGTTCTTACCGGCCTTAGCTGTATTATTGGTGATAGGATCGCCATTCTCGTCAAGTTTGCCACCGGCAGGCGACAGGTCAGCATCATAGTAGTAGAGAGCCTCACCCTTGTCGTTGACACCGGCATAGGCATAGGTGAAAGGACAATAGAGCGAGCCACCTTCCTCATACCACATCTGCACGCTACCATTGGTGGCACCGCTGGTTACAGGAATCCAGGTCTCTGCAAAACCGCCGTTGACAGCAATCTTTGCTTCGGGCAGTTTCAGGATTTTCTCCTTGTTATGCGTGATATTGAAGTTTACATTCCATTTCAGGTCCTTCGAGCGGATAATGTCGGCAGCCAGTGTCAGCTCGAAACCAGACGAGCGCTTGTTACCGATGTTGCCATAATAGCCACGTGCACCGAAGCTCTCAGGCACAGACACCCAGAAAAGCAGGTCGGTAGTCTTCTTGTTGTAGTATTCAACGCTACCGGTCAGGCGATTGTTGAAGAACGCGAAGTCAACACCCAAGTTGACAGACGTAGTGGTCTCCCAAGTAATGTCTTCGTTACCGAAGCGATAGAACGAAGGGGTCATGACTGTTGTCGATGAAGGAGACAATGTATAAATATCAGAGAAAGCCCAGTCGAAAGGCAGGCCGTCGTTACCATTCTGGCCAATGGAGAACTTCAGTTTCAACTGGTCCACCCACTTGGCATCAAAGAAACTCTCCTTATTGATGAGCCAACCCGCGCCAGCACTCCAGAAAGATCCCCAACGGTTATTCTTGGCAAAACGGCTGGAAGCATCGCGACGGAACGAAACGTCACCGAAATATTTCTCCTGATAGTTATAGAGAGCACGGCCAAAGAAGCCTTCCACGTTATACTCTTTGGTATAAGAACCAGACTTGTACTGCTGGTTGGCGGCGGCGTTGATTTCCTTGATATCGGGTGAGAAAAGGCCCTGACCAGTAGCAGTCAGATAAGTCAATTTCTCATCATACCACTCATGACCTAACGTAGCCGACACTGAATGGTCACCAAATGAATGATTGAAATTCAAAGTCTGTGTATGGTTCTGAATGAAATTATCGCTCTGGTACTTGGCAATCTCACCATTCACACCGACCTTCGGACCATAAAGCTGGCTGTCATACTTCGAATAGTTCACATGATTCCAGTTGATAGTGCTGGAAGTGTTGAGGTGCAACCATTCTGTAAACTTGATATCGAACGTACCATTTGCATTCAGGCGATTGTTGTGTTTGGTCAGTTCGTTATAGAGGTTACTGCCCAGAGGGTTACCTGTCTGAAGGAAAGCGCGGCCATCGGGATAGTCCTGACCGGGACGTCCGTAGTCATACTGCGGATTGCCGTTAGCATCGGTACGGATGACGGGATTGCCATTGGCATCAAGCACACGCACATAGATGGGATAAATTGGTGCAATACGCGAGGTATAGTAGCTCAAGTTCGTAGAACCCAGCTGATACTCGTCATTGTTAGGATTGCTGATGGTCTTGCCATGCAGATAACCGACATTGACACCGACACGCAGCCAGTCGGTCAAGTCGTAGTTAGCCTTTATACGGGTGGACAAACGCTTATAGCTGGAGTTGTCGATGATACCGTTTTCATCCAAATAGCCTGCCGACAGATAGTAATCGCCGCGGTCATAACCGCCACTCATGTTAATGTCGTAAGCCTGACGGAAACCGGTCTTGTAGGCCTCATCCGTCCAGTCGTCAGGCTGATACCAGTAGGTCTCGCCATTGGCACCTTTCTGGGCATAGCCTAATGTAGCATTAGGATTGAGCTTGCCGTCCATACCTATCAGATACTGTCCGTCAGGAACAGTATAGACCTGATAACCCAGTGCATCAAGCATATCGGCATTAGCCTTTTCGTTGGCATTAGCGGCACTAAGACCTTGCTCCAAGTAGTAATTGTTATACATTGCATAGGCCATCTCGTAATACTGTGCAGGATTGGTCACCTTGTCATACTCCTGAACGGCACGGGTGTTGGCACCCCATCGCATGTTCACATTGATGCTCGGCTTCTGCTTGTTACCTTTTTTGGTAGTAATCAAAATCACACCGGCAGCACCACGGGCACCATAAAGTGCAGCCGAAGCGGCATCCTTCAGTACGCTGACAGACTCAATATCCTCCTGCGCGATATTACTCAAAGAACCAGGGAAAGGAGCACCGTCAACAATAATCAACGGGTCAGTGCTGGCATACATTGAAGCAATACCACGAATATTAATCTTATTATTGTCACCACCAGGAGCACCAGAGCCGCCACGAATTTGTAAGCCAGGAACAGAACCGACAAGGGCATTAGCCACATTGGTAGTCACATGCTTGTCTAACTCTACCGATCCAACCATAGAGGCCGAACCCGTGAAGGCCGACTTCTTCTGTGTACCGTAGGCCACGACAATCACTTCGTCGAGAGCTGCCTGATTGCTGGTCAGCACAATCTTCATGTTCGGACGGGCACTTACTTCAAGTGGCTCCATGCCAACATAAGTAATACGAAGCGTTTTCTTCCCTTCAGGAACATCCAGATTGAAACGTCCCTGATTATTTGTCACAGTACCAACTGAAGTTCCCACCACAAGAACCGAAGCGCCGATAACGGGCTGTCCGTCTTCTTGAGACACTACAGTACCTGTGACTTTAGTTTGTGAGAACACCCCTCCCACTAACAGGAAGAGACTCACCAAAAGCATTGTAAGTCTTTTTTTCATGCTCTTTTAAATTAATAATTATACTATTTTGTGTTAATTTCTACACTCTGACTTTAATGTGTGGTCACGCAATACCAACCAATAAACTAATGTACGCGCGACAGTTCGATAGTTGACCCTTTTTTCTGCATTCTAATTGTTTGTGATTTTTTCACAACAAACGGTGCCGAATCGTTATTTTTTTTCGCCTTTAAATTACAGTCTGCAAAAGTACTACATTATTTAATCTTTGTAAAACACGGAATATTAAAATTATCAGTAATTAGTTTTTTTTTTTAATATTTCACACAAAAATCGTCCAAAACTAACAAAAACACGCTTCAAGAGCCCCTGTTTGCTTTTCAAAACAGCCGTCAAAATATGCTCTTCCAACGACGGGTGTTTGACCGTTTTACAAAGTCGTCGAGTTTGTCGCACAAAGTCGACGAGTTTGTGACACAAAGTCGACGACTTTGTAAACTCATTCCACAACAACGAAAATATGAATGAAAACTACCCGTCGGACGAGTTGCGTAAAATGAGGGGCTGATGCAAAAAAAGGATGCACTCCCCACACAGGAAGTGCATCCTTTCGATGAATTAACAATAGGATTTTAGCACTGGGCCAGCTTGCCGTCGGAACCGAGCACATTCACAATCTTGTGGATGTACATCTTCTTCATGTTCTCACGGGCGGGCTTCAGATACTGGCGGGGATCGAAGTCTCCAGGATGCTCGGCAAGGTGCTTGCGGATGGCAGCGGTCATGGCCAGACGGCTGTCAGAGTCGATGTTGATCTTGCAGACAGCGCTCTTCGAAGCCTCACGCAGCTGCTCTTCGGGGATACCGATAGCGGCTTCGAGGTGACCACCGAACTGGTTGATGGTGTTGACCTCGTCCATGGGAACTGAAGAAGAACCGTGGAGCACGATGGGGAATCCGGGGAGCTTCTTCTCAATCTCGTGCAGGATGTCGAATGCCAATGGTGGCGGAACGAGCACGCCGTTGACCAGTGTGCACTGCTCGGGAGTGAACTTGTGAGCACCGTGAGAGGTACCGATAGAGATAGCCAGAGAGTCGCAGCCTGTGCGGGTAGAGAAGTCGATGACCTCCTCGGGCTTGGTGTAGTGAGACTCAGCAGCGCTGACCTCATCCTCAACACCGGCGAGCACGCCAAGCTCAGCCTCAACGGTTACGTCGAACTGATGAGCGTAGTCGACAACCTTCTTGGCCAGGGCGATGTTCTCCTCGTAGGGGAGGTGAGAACCGTCGATCATCACTGAAGAGAAGCCCATGTCGATGCAGTCCTTGCAGAGTTCGAAGGTGTCACCATGATCGAGGTGAAGCACGATCTCAGGATGCTCACAACCCAGTTCCTTGGCGTATGCCACGGCACCCTCGGCCATATAGCGCAGGATGGTAGCGTTGGCATAGTTACGAGCACCCTTTGACACCTGCATGATAACGGGTGACTTTGTCTCAACGGCAGCCTGCACGATAGCCTGCATCTGCTCCATAGTGTTGAAGTTGAAAGCGGGGATGGCATAGCCACCGGCTACTGCTCTCTTAAACATCTCGCGGGTATTCACGAGACCCAAATCCTTGTAGTTTACCATAATTTGAAATAAAAATATAAATGTAGATTGATAAATTTAAAATTGTGAGACAAAATTACTGAAATCTTTCGAAATAATATATAAATAGCCCGCGGATTTATCGGAATTTTCGGATTTTTAATTTTTCTCCAATCTTTCCCATGAATCCGTGGGCTAAAAATGCTAAACGCAGTTTGCAAAAGTATTTACCTTTCTTCAGCTGGATCAATGACCTTCCAGATGCAAGCTGCCAGTGCGCCGCCTACCAGAGGACCGACAATGAACACCCAGAGGTCGGCCAGAGCCTGACCGCCTTCGAACAGGGCGGGGCCGATGCTACGGGCAGGATTCACGGAAGTTCCCGTGAAGTGAATGCCTACGAGGTGGATGAGAATGAGTGTCAGACCGATAGCCAGGCCGGCGAAATTGTTGGTGGCACCGTTGGTCTTCGACGTAGCGCCCAACACCACGAGCACGAAGAGCATGGTGAGCACAATCTCGACAATCAAGCCGTTGGTCGTGCCGTAAGCGCATGCGTTAGCACCCGTTGCAGTTGTGATGACAAGGCTCGGATCGGTAGCCACGATACCTGCCAGACAAGCGGCAGCCAACAGGGCGCCAACTACTTGGGAAACCATGTACATGGCACAGTCTTTGGCACTGATGCCGCCATTGATGAACACGCCGAGAGTGATGGCGGGGTTGATATGGCAACCCGAAATACCGC
This sequence comes from uncultured Prevotella sp., assembly GCA_947302435.1. Taxonomy (GTDB): domain Bacteria; phylum Bacteroidota; class Bacteroidia; order Bacteroidales; family Bacteroidaceae; genus Prevotella. The sequence continues at coordinate 15,670 of CAMYVQ010000051.1, forward strand.
CAATGGTGTATGCCATTGCCACTACCGACAGGCCGAAAGCGACGGCCGTGCCAACAATCGATGCCGTGTCGGCACCACATCCCAGAGCCACAGCTGTGCCGCAGCCCAAGAAAGTAAGTACAAACGTACCTACAAGTTCTGCTAAATACTTTTTCATGTTGCTTTGATGTTTGTAATAAGGTTGATTGATGTTTACTTTACGTTTACTGTGGGCAAATATACGAAAAAATACGGAAACGGCGTGTCTTCGCTCAATTTTTTTTACGCTACTACGCAAAAAAAACAAAAAAAAAGGGTCACCGCTGTGACCCAACCTTTGTTAACCTTAAATCTAATACTATGAAAAACACGATGCAAAGATAACACATTTTAGGGCCTTTTACAAACAATCCGAAACTTTTTAGTGTACTTTTTATAATTAATTGATATAAATCAATCGCTTTTCGGAAGAAAAAACTGACTTAATGAAGAGGCGATATTTCTTTCACCTTTTTATTTTGTACTCTCTATATTTTGTTGTACCTTTGCACTCAAAATCAATAATATATTAATAAGGTATAAAGATACGTTATGATTCTTTTCTTTAAGACTCCACAACAGAGCGTGATTGCTACAGAAGTAGACCATCAGCTCAACACTCAGGAAATCGACGAACTTTGTTGGCTCTATGGCGGAGCTACGCTCGAACAGGCGGAGAATCTGGAAGGCAACTTCGTGGGCCCGCGCCGCGAAATGGTCACACCATGGTCGACAAATGCCGTTGAGATCACCCAGAACATGAACCTCAGCGGCATTTCGCGTATTGAAGAGTACTTCGCCGTGAGCAGTGAGAATGCTGAACACGACCCCATGCTGCAACGCATGTATAAAGGGCTCGACCAGAATATCTTCACCATCAACATCAAGCCTGAACCCATCAAGCACGTGGAGAATCTGGAGGAATATAACGAACAGGAGGGTCTGGCCCTCTCGCCTGAGGAGATTGAGTACCTGCACGGGTTGGAGAAGCAGAACGGCCGTCCACTGACCGACTCGGAGATCTTCGGCTTCGCCCAGATCAACTCCGAGCACTGTCGCCACAAGATTTTCGGCGGCACGTTCATCATCGACGGCAAAGAGATGGAATCGTCGCTCTTTGCCATGATCAAGAAGACCACACAGGAGAATCCCAACAAGATTCTCTCGGCCTATAAGGACAACGTGGCCTTTGCGCAAGGCCCTGTCGTGGAGCAGTTTGCCCCGAAAGACCAATCAACGGCCGACTGGTTCCAAGTAAAGGACATCGAGAGTGTCATCTCCCTGAAAGCCGAAACCCATAACTTCCCCACCACGGTGGAGCCATTCAACGGTGCCGCAACAGGAACGGGCGGTGAAATCCGCGACCGTATGGGCGGCGGCGTAGGCTCATGGCCCATCGCCGGAACTGCCGTCTACATGACGGCCTACCCAAGACTCAAAAGAGACTGGGAAGACATTCTTCCTGTCCGCAAGTGGCTCTACCAGTCGCCCGAACAGATCCTTATCAAGGCTTCGAACGGTGCCAGCGACTTCGGCAACAAGTTCGGACAGCCCCTCATCTGCGGCTCAGTGCTCACCTTCGAGCACCAGGAGCGTGTGGAGAGCGGTTCCCCCGCTTCCGCCCCCACCAAGTATGCCTACGACAAGGTCATCATGCTGGCCGGCGGCGTGGGCTACGGCACCAAGCGCGACTGCCTGAAGAAGGAACCCCAGAAGGGCAACAAGGTCGTGGTGGTCGGTGGCGACAACTACCGCATCGGCC
>CAMYVQ010000052.1 GCA_947302435.1 uncultured Prevotella sp.
TCCAAGCGTGCCTTCTTGGCAATCTTGTCCTCGCCCTCGTCGGCATCGTGCTCCAGATGGCCCACATCGGTAATATTGCGCACATAACGAACCTTATAGCCCAAGTGCTTCAGGTAGCGGAACACCAAGTCGAAGGTGATGGCCGGACGGGCATGGCCCAAATGGGGGTCGCCATAGACCGTGGGGCCGCAGACATACATACCCACATTGGGGGCATGAAGCGGTTCGAAGCGTTCTTTCTGACGGGTGAGCGTATTGTAGATTACAAGTCTTGATTCCATATCGTTCTGCTGTTTTATTTTGATTTCGGCTGCAAAGGTACGAAAAATAATTATAAATTATGAATTATAAATTATGAATTATTTTATACCTTTGCAGGCAAATTACATGTCAATGAGAATGGAAACGTCAAAACTGACGAGAGCAGGCATGCTGGCCGAAATACACGACTATGTGGTGATTGCCATTGCCATGCTTAGTTATTGCATAGGATGGGGTGTCTTTCTGCTGCCCAACAGCATCACCACTGGCGGCGTGGCGGGCGTGTCGTCAATCCTTTATTGGGGAACGGGCATTCCCGTGCAGACCTCCTATTTTGTTATCAATGCCATTTTGCTGCTGATCGCCCTGCGCGTGCTGGGGGTGAAGTTCTGCGTGAAGACCATCTACGCCGTCACGGTGCTCACCTTTGGCGTGGCTTTTATCACGGCCAATTACAAAGACCATCTGTTGGCCGACGAGCCTTTCATGGCTGCCATCATCGGGGCGGTGTTCTGTGGTTGCGGCGTGGGCTTGGGCTTGTCGAGCAACGGCTCTACAGGCGGTACCGACATTATTGCCGCCGTCATCAACAAGTATCGCGACATTTCGTTGGGACGTGTCATCATGATCTGTGATGTCATCATCATCACCAGCAGCTACATAGTGCTGAAAGACTGGGAGAAAGTCCTTTACGGCTATGTGGTGCTCTACGTCACCGCCTTCTGTATCGACTGGGTGATTAACTCGCGCCGATCTTCGGTGCAGTTCTTCATCATCAGCCATAAGTACAAGGAAATAGGCGAACGCATCAACCGCGAGCCTCACCGTGGCTGTACTGTCATTGATGCACAGGGCTTCTATTCGGGCAACGAAGTGAAGATGCTGTTTGTATTGGCCAAGCGCCGGCAGAGCGACCTTATTTTCCGCATCATCGACGAGGTGGATCCCACGGCCTTCGTCTCGCAGAGTGCCGTTATCGGTGTGTATGGCGAGGGCTTCGACCGCTTCAAGGTGAGGCGCAAGAGCGTGAAGAGCCTTAATTCCCTCAAAGCGAACGAATGAGCATACGCTATACGCATAAGGAAGAAATCTGGAACACGTTCTCCCATGCCGGCGGCATCTTGCTGGGCGTGGTAATCGGCATCATCTTTTTGGTGATGACCATCGGTTCGGGCAGTTCGTGGGCTTCCGTTGGCGTGGGGCTCTATCTGTTCGGCATGCTGGGCAGCTACATCGCTTCCACCGTCTATCACGCCCTGCGTGCCCGTTCCAAATGGAAGGAACGGCTGCGCCATTGGGATCATGCCGCCATCTACTGGCACATTGCCGGCAGTTATTCGCCGCTGACCCTTGTAGCCCTCCGTGAACAGGGCTATTGGGGCTGGAGCCTGTTCAGTTTTGTATGGCTCTGCGCTATTACAGGCACCATCGTCAGCTTCATTCATCTGAAAGAACACTCCAACTTCGAGACACTCTGTTTCGTGGGCATGGGCCTCAGCGTGCTTGTGGCCTTCAAACCCTTGATGGACACCGTCTCGACGGCTGCCGTCAGCTGGATTATTGCCGAGGGCGTATGCTACATCACGGGAGCTGTGTTCTATTCCTTGAATAAAAAGAAGTATATGCACAGTGTGTTCCACTTCTTTGTCTTGGCCGGTTCCATCTGCCACATCGTGGCCGTATGGGACGTGTTGCTCGACTACCTGTAAGAATGGGGGACAACGAATGAAAAAAACGAATGACACAAATGAAACGAATCTCACAACCTTTCGTTTGGGCATGTCTCATCTTGGTGATGATGGCATGCGGGAACAAGAATAACCTTCAGGCCACGAAGGCCGATCAACCGGTAGGGATTGACTTCTCAGCCGATTCTGCCTTTTTGTTTTGTCAGCAACAATGTGACTTCGGACCGCGCACGATGAACAGTGAGGCACACGACCGCTGCGGACAGTGGATTGCCGAAAAGTTCCGCCAGTATGGCTTGGATGTACAGGAGCAGAAAGCCGACCTGCGAGGCTATGACGGAACGATACTGCACAGCACCAACATCATTGCGAGCTATCGCCCCGAACAGAAAGAGCGCATCCTGCTCTGCGCCCACTGGGACAGTCGCCCTTGGGCCGACAACGACCCCGACGAGCAGAACTGGAAGAAGCCCGTGATGGCGGCTAACGATGGTGCCAGCGGTGTTGCCGTGATGATGGAAGTGGCCCGTTTGCTGGCCACCGACACTACGGCTGTCATTCGTGATTCGCAATTGGGCATCGACTTCATCTGCTTCGATGCCGAAGACTGGGGCACGCCGCAATGGGCCGAGCAAGACCACGACAGCGAGTCGTGGGCCTTGGGCGCACAATACTGGGCTGCCCATCCGCATCGCGAGGGCTACAAGGCACGCTTCGGCATTCTGCTCGACATGGTGGGCGGCTACGGAGCGCATTTCTATCAGGAGGCCTATTCGCTCCACTATGCCAGCAGTGTGGTGAACCGTGTGTGGCGGGCTGCCAGTATCGCAGGCTACACCAGTTTCTTCCCCACGCAGACGGGCGGCAACATCACCGATGACCATGTACCTGTGAACGAAGTGGCCGGTATTCCCTGTATCGACATTATTCCCTGCTATCCCGACTGCGATGCCAGTTCTTTCGGTCCCACGTGGCACACTGTCAATGACAACATGGAAAACATTGACAAAAACACCCTGAAAGCCGTCGGGCAAACCCTGATTCAAGTAATTTTCTCGGAATAGTACTACAACTGTCCAGCTTCAACCATCAGCACAACACGCTCTGTCAGTCGGTCGACACCTTCAGGGTCGTAACCTTTTTTCAACGAGGCTCCGAACATCCAGGCGAAGGCCTGCCACATGCCGGAGCGGACAGGGCCGATGAAGGCCTGAATGGCCTCGTAGGCCGTGGAGTGGCACTCGCGGTCGATCAGCTTGATCAGTAGCTTGCCTTGCGAAAACGTCAGTTTCTTCATCCTCGGCTTGTATTCGGCCACGATGGCCGCCTCGACCCTTTTCAGATGCTCGTCGCGCTCTTTCTGCGTGGGCAACGTCTCAATGTATTCCGCTGTCTCAATGAGCATCTGCCGTGCTTCCTTGGCGATGGGCAGCACCTTCTTCACGTTCGTCACTAAGCGCATGTAGGCCTGCTGCTGTTTCTTGCTCTTGAACGTCGGTTCGGGATAGACGTAGACGTTTGACATCTCCATATACTGAATCGTGTCGCCGTCGACCAGCACCTTCCCCACTTTCACCGTAGGCGAAAGCACTGCCGCACCGCTGTCTTCCTGTGCCATAGCGGAATGCAGCCCCATCCAGCTTAAAAACAGTAAGGCCGAAAGTCTCTTCATGGCCGCAAAGGTAAAACGCCCAGCTCGCGGCCCACCTTGATGAAGGCGGCGATGCAGCGGTCGAGCTGCTCGCGATTGTGGCCGGCAGAAATCTGCACGCGGATGCGGGCCTGTCCCTTCGGTACCACGGGATAGTAGAAGCCCGTGACATAGATGCCCTCTTCCTGCATCTTGGCGGCATAGACCTGCGAGAGCTTGGCATCGTAGAGCATCACGGCACAGATAGCACTCTGTGTGGGCTTGATGTCGAAACCAGCGGTCATCATCTTCGAGCGGAAATACTCGACGTTCTCCACCAAGCGGTCGTGAATCTCGTTGCTCTCGCCCAGCATCTTGAACACTTCGAGCGAAGCGCCGATGATGGCCGGAGCCAACGAATTGCTGAACAGATAAGGACGCGAACGCTGGCGCAACAGCTCGATGATCTCCTTGCGTCCGGTAGTAAAGCCGCCTAAGGCACCGCCGAAGCTCTTGCCGAGCGTGCCGGTATAGATGTCCACGCGACCGTAGGTCTGGAAGAACTCGCTCACGCCATGGCCCGTCTGGCCTACCACGCCTGCACTATGGCTCTCGTCGACCATCACGAGGGCATCGTATTTCTCAGCCAGGTCACAAATCTTGTCAACGGGGGCCACGTTGCCGTCCATGGAGAACACGCCGTCGGTGACGATGATGCGGAAACGCTGTGCCTGCGCCTCTTGCAGGCACTTCTCCAGTTCGGCCATGTCGGCATTGGCATAGCGGTAGCGCTTGGCCTTGCACAGGCGCACGCCGTCGATGATGGAAGCATGGTTCAGGGCATCGCTGATGATGGCATCGTCCTCGGTGAACAGAGGCTCGAACACACCGCCGTTGGCATCGAAGCAGGCGGCATAGAGAATGGTATCTTCGGTCTTGAAATACTGTGAGATGGCCTGTTCCAACTCCTTGTGGATGTCCTGTGTGCCACAAATGAAGCGCACGCTCGACATGCCGAAGCCGCGGCGGTCCATCATCTTCTTCGAGGCCTCGATGATCCGCGGATGGTCAGAGAGTCCCAAATAGTTGTTGGCACAGAAGTTCAGCACAGTCTTCCCAGCCACCTCGATGGCGGCTCGTTGCGGACTCTCTATCAGGCGCTCTTCCTTGTAGAGTCCGGCCTCACGAATCTCAGCAAGCGTCTGGCTGAGATGTTCCTTCATTTTTCCGTACATAGTCAGTTAGATTTAAAAGTTTCAGATTAGATACGGCAAAGATAGTTTATTTTCTTGTATTGGAAAAGGAAATTACGGGAAATTAAGAGAAATTAATCTCCGAAGTCGAACGACAGCTGGCCGTCGCCTAAGAGGTTGAAGGTATGGCGGTGATAGGGGGTGATGCCATACTCACGGATAGCGGCACGGTGTTTCTTCGTGGGATAGCCCTTATTCGACAGCCAATCGTACTGGGGGTATTCCTCGGCGAGGCGGTTCATGTAGTCGTCGCGGTAGGTCTTGGCCAAAACAGAGGCGGCAGCTATCGAGAGATACTTGCCGTCGCCCTTCACGATGGTCGTGTGGGGGAGGGGAGAGGCGGCCCTTTGTGGAGGGACGGTGTCTGTGGCAATGCCGCAGACCACAGGACAGTAGGGCTTGAAACGGTTGCCGTCGACGATGATGGCCTCAGGGCGCACCGTGAGCTGGTCGAGGGCGCGGTGCATGGCCAGAATGGAGGCGTTGAGAATGTTGATGTGGTCGATCTCTTCAGGCGAGACAATGCCCATAGCCCAACTGACGGCATCGCGTTCTATCTCCGTGCGCAACTGGTAGCGGCGACGTTCGGTGAGTTGTTTCGAGTCGTTGAGCATCACGTTCTGGTAGTCGGGCGGCAGAATGACGGCGGCGGCATAGACAGCTCCCGCCAGACAGCCGCGTCCGGCCTCATCGCACCCCGCCTCAACGAGTCCTTCGTAATAATGACTTTCTAACATAAATAGTCAGACCTTTTTATTTCTCAAAATGTTGCCAGTCTTTCAGCGACCGCCACGAACCGCCCCACGTGAAGCCATGCTCCGTGAAGAGCCGCCAGAGCAAGTCGCCCTTCACAATCTTATAAGTAAATGTGCGTGCGCGGTCGGCATAACGGCGACCATTGCGTGGCTGCACGTTCAAGCCTTTCACACAAGGGTTATAAAGCGGATTGATGTCGATGGCCAGCCCTTGTGCATGCTTGGAGAGTTTCTTGGAACCTTGTATAGACCGGTAGCAGAAACACGACGTGTTGTTGGCCGCCATCGACCGCTCGTCGTCGGCATCGAAATCGTCAATCAGTTGCACGCGCTCAATGGGATAGCGGGCCTCATAAAGTCTTCTGAAAATATCAACAAGGTCGTCGGCAATCGACTGGTTGCACACCAAGTGTCCTGTATGCACCTGCCCCTTCGCATCATAATGCCGCACGGTGAGGTAGCGCAAATCCGCACGCCTCACCCTACACCCTTCAGGGAAGCTCTTGCCCTGCATGACACTGAACACACTGTCGCTGATGGCTTCAACGCTGAAGTCCGACTGGGCGTATGAGGAGAGTGCCGAGAAAAGGAAGACAAGGAGCATGATGCCTGACAGCATCGTTTGCAAATGTCGGAAAGTATTGTGCTGCATCGTTTTTTGTACCTCTGTTTGTTCTGCAAAATTATAAAAAATAATCTGGAATTTGGCTTTTTTCCCTTTTTTTCGTAGATTTGCAGAAAAATATTCATATATAAACCGATGGCAACAAGGAGGAAATACCCTGTAGGCATACAGAGTTTTGAAAAGCTACGCAAGGAAGGTTACCTATATATAGACAAGACCCCGCTCATTTACAAAATGATTACCGAGGGTTGTCCTTACTTTCTCAGCCGTCCGCGCCGCTTTGGCAAGTCGCTGCTCATTTCCGCTTTACAGGCCGTTTTCGAAGGTCGGCGCGAACTGTTGAGGCGTTTACCACGGACTATGGCGATGAACAGCCGCAGTTGTTTATCGCCACCACTGATTGGCGGTGGGAAAAATAGGCCTTTGGAGCTGATGTCGTGGCTGAAGAGCCGATGGCCAAGGGTCAGAGCGACCTTACGCTTCGCATGCCCAAGGGCATCTATGTCATGGAAATAAAATATGGCCACACTGCACAGGAAGCCCTTGACCAAATCGACCGCAAAGGCTACGCGGAGAAGTACCGATTGGATGGTCGTCCCATCACCAAAGTGGGCATCGCCTTCTCAGAGGAAGAACGGAACATTGTGGAGTGGGAAGTCCGGGAATAAAGTAGCAAATTAGATACTCTCATTCTGAAGTTTTATCTACTTCACGATATACTTCTTGCCATTGCGAACCACGATGCCCTTGAAGCTGTTGGCCACGCGCTGGCCTGTCAGGCTGTAGGTAAGGTTGTTAGAGGGCTTGACATTCGTGCGCACGCTCTTCCATCTCAGCCTCCTGACCAACAACGTTCACCCATGCATAGCGGCCAGTCTGGCCAGTGGGAAGAGGATCGACGTTGAACATAATCACATTGCCATAGTAGGAGAAAGTAGTAGAATAGGTCAGACTACGGCCATTCTCAAAGCCCATGCGTGCTCTATCCACGCTGTCGTCGCCGTCCTCAACTTCATTACCCCAGATACCATAGTCGACACCTTCCTTCTCGAAATCGGCCAGCACCAAGGCAAACTGCTGGTCAACCACCACATTGCCAGGAATGTCATTGCCCAGAATATCGGTATAGCCAGGCTTCTTGTAGACTACCTTACCATCCTTCAACGTTTTTCCGTTACGGGTGGTTGTAGAAACGAAATCAAGCGTATCACTGGACTCTGCATAGAGAATGTCAATGATATTCTCCATATCAGGAACCTTGATAACCTTTTCCGATTCGTCACGATAGGTAATGGTAGAGTCCTTCACACCCGTAATATAAGCACGCATATTCATGCCTTCGGGAATCGGCTGGGTCTCGGAAAGAGCCTCCACGTAGATCCTGTTGAAAAACAGCGGGGAAATCGGCTTCGGGAACACCTGCACAGCTGTAATAGCCTTTCCGAAATCTTCGTCAGAACCCGAACCAAACAGGTTGTCGGAATCCAACAAGCCCCAAATAAAAATTGCAGTTTCTTGCTTGCTTCACCATTTTGTATGCGTTTACCCTACTGTCTATATTGTTTTATCTCGTCATTGATGTTAAACAAGGATGTCATTCATATTCAATGGCGACGTGATTCATGTTCAATGGTGACATGAATCATATTCAAAAAAAAGAGTGTCCTGACTCAGCTCAACGGTCTGAGTCAGGACACTCTGACAAATCATGTGTTTTTACTCTTTCACTTCTTCTTCCTTGATGGTCTTGCCCATGGTGAGGTAAGCCACAGGAGCGGCAATGAAGATAGACGAGAGCGTACCGAAGATGACACCGAGGATCATGGCGAACGAGAACGAACGGATGCTGTCGCCACCGAACACGAAGATGATGATCAGCACGAGGAACGTGGTCACCGAGGTGTTGATGGTACGGGCCAAGGTCTGGTTCAGCGAATCGTTGAAGATGACCTGACGGTCGCGCTTGCCATAGAGGTTGATGTTCTCACGGATACGGTCGAACACCACCACCTTATCGTTGATAGAGTAACCGATCACGGTCAGGATGGCGCCGATGAACACTTGGTCGATCTCGAGCGACATGGGCACCCAGCCCCAGCATACGCTGTAGATGCCGAGCACAACCAGTGCATCGAGAGCCAGAGCGGCGATGGCACCCACCGAGAAGGCGAAGTTGCGGAAGCGCACGAAGATGTAGATGAAGATGGCAATCAGGGCGATGATGACCGAGATGATGGCACCGTAGGTGATGGTCTTAGCCACCGACGGACCTACCTTGGCCGACGAGATGATGGAACCACCCTCGCGGACATCAGGATTCTTGAAGTCCTGGATGTTGGCCTGGCTGATGAAACCGCCCTTGCTCAGGGTCTCATACAGGATGTTCTCAGCCTGGTCGTCGACCTCAGGATTGTTGGACTCGATGTCCCAGTTGGTAGAGATGCGCACGGTCTTGCCGTCGGTACCCAGAGCGATGACACTGGTGTTGGCGGGCTGGCCGGCCTTCTCACCGATGGTGTTGACGAAAGCTCCGGCGAGGGCAGCACGCACATCCTCCACATGGGTCTCCTTGTCGAGCGTCACCACATAGTTGCGACCGCCAGTGAAGTCGATGCTCTGGCTCAGGCCACGGGTGAAGAGGAAGCCCAGGAACACCACTGCGGCAATGCCCCAGAAGGTGAAGCTGGCCTTGAACTTCGACATGAAGTTGATCTTCGTGCCCACGAACATCTTATTTACAAAGAAGCCTGTGGTGAAGGTGAGGTTCTGCCACTTGTCCTTCTTCATGCGGTTGTCGTAGACCAGACGGGTCATGAACACGGCGGTGAAGAACGAAACGACGATACCGATGATCCAAGTGGTGGCGAAGCCCTTCACAGGACCTGTACCGAAGTAGAGCAGGATGATACCGGTGATAAGCGAAGTGAAGTTAGAGTCGAAGATGGCCGAGAAGGCGTTCGAATAACCCTTCGTGATAGACTCCTTCACGCTGAGTCCGCGGCGCAGCTCTTCCTTGGTGCGCTCGTAGATCAGCACGTTGGCATCGACAGCGGTACCCAAGGTCAGCACGATACCGGCAATACCCGGCATGGTCAGAGCGGCCTGGAACGAGGTGAGGATACCCAGAGTGAAGAAGAGGTTGAAGAGCAGGGCAATATCGGAGATGATACCGGGGATGAAGCCATAGAGGCAGATCATGTAGACCATCAGAAGAACGAAGGCCACGATGAAGGAGAGAATACCCTGATTGATGGACTGCTGTCCGAGTGAGGGACCCACCACTTCTTCCTGCACGATGCGCGTAGGAGCCGGCATCTTACCGGAGTTCAGCGTGTTGGCCAGGTCCTTGGTGTCCTCGATGGTGAAGTTACCCGTGATCTGCGAGTTGCCACCGTCGATCTGTGTCAGGATGCGGGGAGCACTGTACACGGCATCGTCGAGCACGATGGCCACGGCCTTGCCGATGTTCATCTTCGTGATCTGCGACCAGCGGCGGGCACCGTCGCTGTTCATCTGCATCGATACGGAGGGATGGCCCATCTGGTCGTAGTCGTCCTTGGCACTGGTAATGACATCACCCTCTAACGGAGCACGGCCGTTAGGCTCGGTGATCTTCAGTGCATAGAGAGCAAACACGTCGCCGTGTGTACCCGTACCGAAGTCCTCGGCCTTGGCACCCCAGCGCAGCTTCAGCTCTGCGGGCAGCAGCTGGGCAGCCACTTCAGAGTAGATTACCTTATTGACATCAGCCGTGTCGCGTGCGAGGGCATAGCCCACAACGGCCAGACCCTGCCCCTGTATGGGCTGGAACACGGCGAAGAGGGGATTCTGACGAAGAGCCTCGGCCTTTGCTTTCTGGTCGACAACCTTGTCACCCTTGCCCAACTTAGCGGCAAACGAGGCGGCAGCAGTGCTGTCGGCAGCGATGGAATCGGCATTTTCTGCATTTTCAGCCACCTCTTCAGCGGCAGCGTTCTCAGCATCGGTTGCAGCCTGCTCACCGCTCATCACGGCAGCATAGCGCGTGTTCAGCTGAGCAAGCAGAGGAACGATTTCCTGAGTGTTATAGGTCTCCCAGAACTCCAGGTTGGCCGAACCCTGAAGGAGCTTGCGCACACGCTCGGGTTCCTTCACGCCAGGCATTTCCACCATGATGCGCGACTGGCCTTCCAAACGCTGGATGTTGGGCTGAACCACGCCGAACTTGTCGACACGCTGACGAACAACGTTCTCGGCATTGTCGATGGCCGACTGGACTTCGGTGCGCAGGGCGCTCTCCACTTCCGAGTCGGTCGACTGCGTGCTCACCTTGCCCTTCATCTGCTGAGTGGCGAAGATGGCTGCCAAGGGACGACCCTGGCCATTCTGCTTCCAACGGTTGATGAACAGGGAGATGAAGTCGTCCTGACTGGTCTCCTCGTCCTTTCTTGCCTCTTCCATTGACTTCTTGTAGGCAGCATCCTGCTTGTGGTCGGCCAACAGGTCGATGACATCGGGCACCGAGACCTCCATAATGACATTCATACCGCCCTTCAGGTCCAGACCGAGGCCGATTTCCATTTCCTGGCACTGCTTCAGCGAATAGATGCCAAGATAAACCTTCTCATTTTTCAGAGAATCGAGATACTCCTGTCCAGCTTCCTCGCCCATGGCTGCAGCCTTGTCGCTGTAGTACTTGGTCACGAATCCGAAGGACAGGTAGAAGCAGCAGATGAGAAAAAGTGCCGCTGCAATCGTCTTAACTAATCCTTTGTTTTGCATTGTTTTTATGTTATTTTACTGATTTATATACAAATTAGCCTGCAAATTTAGGTATTTTTCTGCATTTCATAAAATTTCTACCCTATTATTGCACATTTTTTAAGGATTTTCCTTCATTTTGCAGCATAAAATAGCACAAAATGGCTTCGTTTTGTCAAAAAGCGGCAGGTAACGCACATTTTTAACGCCCCGAAAATTTGAGCCAGCAGAGCAACGGATAATGGTCGCTGGCATCCATATCGTGATCAACTTTGGCAGACACTGGCTTGAAATGTGACGAGCACATCATGTTGTCGATGCGGAAATTGAATCCGCGACGGCTGAAGGAGATTCCCAGACCGTGGCCCGACTCCACATAGCAGTCGGTGAGTCCCTCGGCCATGCGCCGACGGACGTAGGAGATGGGGGTGTCGTTGAAATCGCCGCAAAGAATGATGGGATAGTCCTTATGGAGCATGACATAACGATGGATACTGTCGGCCTGGGCAGAACGTATGACCATGCCCTTGCTCAACTTGTTCAGCAACAGGACGGTCTCGGCCTTGGCCGTGTCGCGCTTCATGTCGCCCTGAATCATTTCCTGATAGCGGTTGCGGTCGTCTGTGGTGAGATGGCTGCTTTCCAAATGGTTGTTGATCACGATAACGGTGTCTGCACCCACTTGCAGAAAGTGAGCCACCGAACCATTGGTCTGCGAATGATAAAGGATGACCTCTCTCCGCAAAATGGGAAAGCGTGTGTGGATGCCTATATAGTTATAGCCCCTTGCCGATGTACCGGCAACCATCACGGTATCATTATAGGGATAGTATTTGCTGAAATCCCTGTTTTTTTTCTTCGACTTACTAAAATAATCTTCCTGACAGCAGACAATGTCTGCCTGATGGTCTTTCAGATAGGTGAAAATGGTGTCGAAGGCATGGTCGTACTTGTAGTTGCCCCCGTAGGTGCAGACATTGTACGACACTACACAGATGGCATCGTCCGCAGGCTGGCTTTTCCCATGCAGGGGCAGATAGACCCTGATGGCGGGGTAGGCCAACAGGAAACCGATGACGGGAATGAGCAGGCGCTTCCAACTAAGGAACACCCAGATCGGGATGAAAACGAGATTGGCCACTGCCACAAAGGGAAACAGCATGCCGACACACGCCAGCAGGGGATAGTCCTCGGGATGCAGATGGTCGCTATAGCCCACTGCGATCAACAACAGCACAGCCACCACATTGACTGCTGCGATGAGATTCAGGACAAACAGCTTAATCTTGTGAATCATTGCTCACGACTGGCTTCAAACAACCGCTGCTTCTCAGCCTTCGTCAGACTGTCGTAGCCGCTGGCACGGATCTTGTCGAGAATGGCGTCAATCTCAGCCTGCCGCTGCTGTTTGCGCGCATTATACTCCATGTCGGCCTCACGCGGATCCACACGGGCAGGCCCCTCGTTGGCAGACTTCTTGTTGCGCTTGGCCGTGCGCTCGTCGAAGTTGCGCTTCATATTGTCGAAAAACTGCCGGCCACGGTTCAGATCATAGTCGATGCTGGGATGCCGCTGCCAATAGCGGATCAGGAAGAAGCCGAAGAGCATGCCACCCAGATGGGCCGTATGGGCCACGCCGTCGCCCGGCGAGGTGATGGCCATCATCAGTTCGAGGGCGACATAGCCTACGACGAACCATTTGGCCTTGATGGGAATGGGGAGGGGGAAGATGAAAATGCGATTCTCTGGAAACGTCATGCCGAACGCCAACAGGATGGCATAGACGGCTCCCGATGCGCCAATCGTCGACCATCCGTTGAGCTGATGGCCCAACTGCTGGCCGATGGTGAAAAGCTCCACCATGCCCACACTGGGGTCCTGACCCGAAATGGTCAGATAGAAATTGACGAACTGCGCCAGTTCCTGAATGAGTCCGGCACCGATGCCGCACGCCATATAGTAGATGAGGAACTTGCGCGGTCCCCACACCTGCTCAATCACACATCCGAACATCCAAAGCGCGAACATGTTGAAGAAAAGGTGCATGAACGAGCCATGCAGGAACATATAAGTCACGAACTGATAAAGATGAAAATGACTGGCCATGAAAAAGTGAAGACCACCCCATCCGGCTAAGTCAAGTCCCATGCCTTCCATCACCAATGTTGCCAGATAAGCCAGGGCGTTGATGATGAGAAGATTTTTTGTAATGGTCGGTATATTCTGAAACACTTTTACCTTGTTTTTTTATCTATACGATATTTTGAAAATCGCCGCAAAATTACTAAAATAATCTCTTTTTTAGCATAAAAAATGGACATAACTACTTTTTTTCAACAAAAAAATGCATTTTTTCGTCTTTTTTGTTTGTTTTCTAAATACTTTGTTTTATATTTGCCACAAATTTAGCTTAAACATTTAATATTCACACTTTAACAACCTAACAAAATTATGAACAAAACTGAATTGGTTGAGAAGATCGCAGCAGGTGCTGGTCTCTCTAAAGTTGACGCAAAGAAAGCTCTTGATGCTACCGTTGCCGCTATCAAGGACGCCCTTATTGCTGGTGACAAGATTGCTCTCGTAGGCTTCGGCACATTCGCAGTGAGCGAACGCCCCGCACGTGAGGGTATCAATCCCCGCTCAAAGGAGAAGATCCAGATTGCTGCCAAGAAGATTGCCAAGTTCAAGGCTGGCGCTGAACTGGCTGATGCCCTGAAGTAAACCTCAATACCAGACAAACAACAAAGGCTTCCCTGCGGAGGGAAGCCTTTGTTGTGTTGTGCCGCGAGCGGGACTCGAACCCGCACAACCATTTCTGGTCAAGGGATTTTAAGTCCCTCGTGTCTACCATTCCACCATCGCGGCAACTCAGCCTTCTGAGCCTTCATTTATTGTCAATGGTGCAAAAGACGGGTGCAAAGGTAATAAAAAAAATGAAAACAGAAAGCTGAAACGTAAAAAAAATTACGCTTGCCTGCAAAAAACTACCGTTTCTTACTCTGTGCGATGAAAAGCTATTCCGACAGCAACTAATGTTACTTTTGTTTCGGAAAAGCTCAAATAAATTTGGCTTTTCGCCCGACTTTTCGTAACTTTGCGGCCAAATTATTAATATTCAATTTGTAAGTATATGTATCCACGTATGACCGCTGCAGAGGCTGCAGCATTGATTAAGAATGGCGACCATATCGCCATGAGTGGCTTCACGCCTGCCGGCGTGGCCAAAGCAACAACAAAGGAACTGGCCAAGATTGCCGTCAAGGAGCATGAGGCCGGTCGCGAGTTCAAAGTGGCTATCTTCACGGGTGCCTCCACCGGTCAGTCGACCGACGGCGACCTGGCCAACGCACAGGCTATTCTCTACCGTGCCCCCTACACCACGAACCCTGACTTCCGCAAGCACGTGAACATGGGCGAGATTCCCTACAACGACCTGCACCTGAGCCACATGGCACAGGAGCTGCGCTATGGGTTCTATGGCGACGTGGACTGGGCCATCCTCGAGGTCTGCGACATTGAGGAGGTGGGCGACGAGCTGCGTGTCTACCTCACTGCCGCCGGCGGCATCAGCCCCACGGCTGCCCGTCTGGCCAAGAAAGTGATTCTGGAGCTGAACTCGTTCCACAGTCCCAGTGCGAAGTACATCCATGATGTCTACGAGCCGTTGGATCCCCCTTACCGCAAACCCATTCCCATCTTTAATGTCAGCGACCGCATCGGCAAACCCTACGTCAGCATTCCTCGTGAGAAGGTGGTGGGCGTAGTGGAGTGCAACATCCCCGACGAGGCACGCGCCTTCAAGGACAGTGACCCCGTGACCGACAAGATTGGCTACCTGACGGCCGAATTCCTGGTGTCGGAGCTGCACGCCGGACGCATTCCCAAGGAGTTCCTGCCTTTGCAGAGCGGCGTGGGCAGCACGGCCAACGCCATTCTCGGTGCCTTAGGACAGGACAAGCACGTGCCCGACTTCAACATCTATACCGAGGTGATTCAGAACTCGGTCATTGAGATGATGCTCAACGGTCGCGTAAAAGATGCTTCGGCCTGCTCGCTCACCGTGAGCAACGACTGCCTGATGCAGGTCTACGACAACATCGGCTACTTCAAGGATCACCTGACACTGCGCCAGAGTGAGATTTCTAACCATCCCGCCGTCATCCGTCGTTTGGGTGTCATCGCCATCAACACCGCCATCGAGGTCGACCTCTACGGCAACGTGAACTCTACCCACATCAGCGGCACGAAGATGATGAACGGTATCGGTGGTTCGGGCGACTTCGAGCGCAATGCCTACTTGAGCATCTTCACCTGCCCGTCGACGGCCAAGGGCGGCATGATTTCTTCCATCGTTCCGTTCGTCACCCACCAGGATTCGTCCGAGCACGACGTGAATGTCATCGTCACCGAACAGGGCATCGCCGACCTGCGCGGCAAGAGTCCCATGCAGCGTGCCGAGCTGATCATCGAGAACTGCGCACATCCCGACTACAAGCCGCTGCTGCGCGAGTATCTGAAGTTGGGTACGGGTGGCCACACACGCCACTGCCTCACGGCAGCCTTCGCCATGCACGACACGCTGGCCCGCAAGGGTGACATGCACCTCACCGACTTCTCGGAATACGTGAAATAACAGGCTTTTCAAAGTCCGAATCTCTTCACATCGTCATTTGTATTGATAGTTGTCATTCAATGCAAATGACGATGTTTTTTTCCAGCCTTCTGCCATTGATATTGAATCATGTCACTGTTGAAGTCAAATCATATTGTCATTGATGTTCAATGAGGAAACCATTAAACATCAATCATGAGATGATTTGACTTCAACAGTGACATGATTTGACTTTAATTCAATCGAGACATTTTTTCCGTGAATGGACCCATGTCCCTCTGAAAATGCGTTTAAATGTGAAATATCCGTAAAACAGATGCTATAATTGGGCAAGAGAGAACTAAAACTGAAAAAATTTTCACTATCTTTACACCCAAATAACGAAACTGAAAATAGCACCCTCTCTTTGAGTTCTTGGACGAGCCAAGCGGCAAAGCCGAGCGAGTGGGTAACTACATTATACTTTGTGGGTAGCATTAGAAAAGTTAGTGAGTAAGTCAAAAATATATTAATAAATGAAGAATAAAGAAACATACATAAACGAGTTGTCATCTTTCCCCGAAGAAATTTCTCATTCTTATCTTTATGCCTACTGATAACAACAGCTTCCTCACACCCAAGGGCGACTACAAAAACCTCATCGCCTTCCAGAAGTCGGAGTGCATCTACGATATAACTTACTACTTCCTGGAGCATTACCTGCCGAAGATTGGCGACCGCACCGTGGATCAGATGAAGCAGGCTGCGCGCTCGGGCAAGCAGAACATCGCCGAGGGCAACGAGACGGGCACCACGTCGATGGAGGCCTGCATCAAGTTGGTGAACGTGGCCAAAGCCAGCCTCAAGGAGTTGCAGGAGGACTACGAGGACTATCTTCGCAACCACGGCAACCAGATATGGGATGTGAACAGCGAGCAGTGTCGCAACGCCCGCCTGTGGTGTCGCCAGCACTCAAAGACTGAGGACTACCAGCGTGTCTGCCAGTTGCGCGACGACATCACGCTGGCCAACATCGCGCTTGTGCTCATCCATCAGACAGATTATCTGCTGAAGAAACTGCTGGAGAAGTTCAAGGGCGATTTCCTCACTAACGGTGGAATCAAAGAACAGATGTCCGCTGCCCGCCGTGCATGGAGGGACGAGCACGGGATGGGGTATCTCAATGGGAGGAATGGGAATTATGGGAACTATGGGAATAATGGCCAAGCCAACGGCATCCCGCAACTGACGACGAACTATCCAAAGAAATAGCCTATGGCACGGAAAGACACTTGGACTCGCGAGCAGCTAATCATGGCTCTTAACGTCTACTG
>CAMYVQ010000053.1 GCA_947302435.1 uncultured Prevotella sp.
CTCTTTTTGGGATGCCTGACCATTCCATATCAATCATCCCACAGTTTAACATCAATGATGGTGTCATTGAACATCAATGGTGTTGTCATTGAACATCAATGGTGGCATCATTTGACTTTGATGATGCCATGATTCAATATGTATGGTGAAGACGCTGTTATTTATCTTGCCAATCGTAGAAATAAATATCGAAAATGCTTGCAAATCAGAAATAATTTATACCTTTGTACCCGAATGACACGAATGCCTAAATTAATCACCAAAACCCTGTCAGTACGACTGAGCCTGATGGTCGTTTCTGCAATCAGCATCTTGCTGATGGCCTCTTTGGCAGTGATGTTCTATTATGCCCGGAAGGCGGTGAAGGAAGAGGTGTTGGAGGATTCACGGCAGACATTGGAAGGAACGATTCAGCAGATCGACAATATCCTGTTAAGTGTGGAGCAGGCATCGGGAAATATCTATTTTAATTTGTTCCCCCATCTTTATGAGCCTGACAAAATGCTCAATTTTAGTCGAAGGCTCGTTGAGTCGAATCCTAATATCGCAGGTTGCGCCATTGCCTTCAAACCTTATTTCTACAAGGATTGCGAGCACTTTATGGCATACATGTGCCGTGTCAATCGAGAGTCGGACACTGACACCATTATCAGGAAAGAGACATTTGCAGATGCTCCCTACACGCAACAGGAATGGTACACCATGCCCATGCATACGGGAAAGGTCGGTTGGATAGACCCTTTGAAAGAAGTCGATGCCGATAGTGACCCCATTATCACTTTCTGTCTGCCCATCATGAACATCAAGGGCGAACGAATCGGAGTCATGGGTGTCGATGTGTCGCTCTATCAGCTGTCGAAGGCAGTCCTTTCCAACAAGACTCTGAACCACTCCTATTGTATGCTCTTGGGCAGCAAGGGCGAGTTCATTATACATCCTGACAGTGCCAAGCTGTTTCACAAGACCATCTTTTCGGAGATAGGCAGAAGCATGGACTCTTCTCTCGTGGAAACGGCCGAGGCGATGGTGGCCGGAGAGACGGGCTATCGCACCTTCTGTCAGGACGGACAGGACTTCTATATCTTTTACAAGCCATTCCTTCCGTCGAATGCTTTGAGACGTTTGATGGGTAAACTCAATTGGAGCATTGGGGTGGTCTATTCCGAGGATGAAATTTTCGGTGAATACAACCACTTGCTTTACTATGTATTGATGATCTCCATCGTCGGACTGCTCCTGTTGTTTGTACTCTGTCGGACGATCACCCACCGTCGTCTGCGGCCTTTGCTGTTGCTGACCCGCTCTGTGCAGCATATTGCGGAAGGCAACTACGACGATACGATTCCTGACAGTAAACAACAGGACGAGATAGGCCGGCTGCAAAATGACTTCCAGCAGATGCAACACTCGCTGAAATCGCATGTCAGCGAACTGCAACAGCTGACCGAAACACTCAAGGAACGTGGTGAAAGACTGAACAAGGCCTATCAGCAGGCATTGGAAAGCGATCGTATGAAAACGGCGTTTCTGCATAACATGACGAATAAGATGGTGGAACCCGCCATGACCATTACACAGGATGTCGACACCTTGTGTAACTTCGATGAGGAGATGGATCAGGAGGAGCGCAACCTTCTGGTGAAGAGGATACAGGATCAAAGTGATACCATCACTCGGTTGCTTGGCAACATGCTTGATGCGTCGCTTGAAAAAGGGGATGAAAAGAGGTCGGACCTCTTTGATGATCAAAGTACAAATCACAAGGCCACATGTATATTCTGAACAAAATACATAAATCGCTCTCGTTGAAGCTCAGCATCGGTATCTTGCTGATGGCCATTCCTGTCTTTGTCATTTCGCTTGGCATCCTGTTCCTATACTCGCGCAGTCTGGTTCGCGAAGAGTCGGTAGAACGGGCTGGCAGTGTGCTTAACGCCACAGTACAGCGTGTCCGTAACTATTTGGGGACGGTGGAAACGGCAACCGAGTCCAACAGCTGGTTTGTGCTGGACAATATGCATCCCGATTCCTTGCTGGCCGTTTCGCGCCGCGTGGTGTTGTTCAACCCCCATACTGACGGCTGTTCCGTCACCACCGAGCCAAACATATTCCCTGAATTTGGCCGTTATTTCTCGGCCTACACCGTGCGTGATGGCAAAACGGTGACAACAGTCCGTGAGGCGGAGTACGAGTATTTTGTGAAGGACTGGTACAGAATCCCCGTCCAGCTTGGCAAGGCCTGTTGGATTGATCCGTTCGATGACTATAATGAGGGTACACTCTCGGCCCAGAGCCTTATCGCCTCCTATTGTAAGCCGCTTTACAGGAACGACGGACGGCTTCTCGGTGTCATTTCAAGCGATTTGTCGTTACACAGGCTTTCAGAGACCATTCAGTCCGAACATCCATACGAGCATTCCTATTTCATGATGATTGGTCAGGACGGCCGGTTCTTCGTCCATCCAGACTCAACACGGCTTTTTGTCCAGACCATCTTCAGCGGTGTTAATCCCCGTCAACATTCCGATCTGATTGCGTTAGGTCACGAGATGACGGCAGGCGGAATGGGTAATATGAGGGTAAATATTGACGAGGTTCCTTGTCTGGTCTCTTACCAGCCGGTGCCGGGCACAAAGTGGAGTCTCGCCCTTGTCTGTCCCCAGCGCGATGTGCTGCGTGGTTACTATCATCTGGGCTATCTGCTCATTCCTCTTCTTCTTTTTGGCATGCTGATTATCCTGCTGCTCAGTCGCAAGGCCGTTGCCATTGCTATCAGGCCGCTCAACCAGTTGCTCTCCCTTTCGCAGGAAATAGCCGTAGGCCGTTACGACGAAAAGATTGCCCATACCAGCCGACAGGATGTGGTGGGGCGTTTGCAGAACAGCTTTGCCACGATGCAAGAGTCGTTGGTGCGCCATGTTGCCGACATACAGCGGGCCAACGAGGAGATGCGCCAGCGCAATGAAGAGCTGACAAAGGCTACGCAGATGGCGAAGGAGGCTGCCGAGCAGAAGATTGTCTTTATTCAGAACGTGACCCACCAGATACGTACACCGCTGAATATTGTGATGGGCTTTGCGCAGGTGTTGCGCGACAGTATCAAGCAGATGCCGAAGGAAGAGGTTAGGAACATAGCCGCCATGATGGAACACAATGCCATGACTCTCAGTCGCATGGTGCTGATGCTCTTCGACTGTTCTGAAACAGGTGTTTCCGAGGAGTTCAACATGCATAAGCATGAACTGGTGTCGTGCAACGATGTGGCACACGAGAGCTTAGAGTTTGGCCGTCACCATTTTCCCGACAAGTGTTTCAGGTTTGAGACTTCCGTACCCGACTCCTTCTGTATTCACACCAATCGCCTCTACCTGATGCGCAGTCTGCGCGAGATTCTTTACAATGCAGGCAAGTATTCCGATGGCAAGCATATCTTGTTGTCCATCGAGAAAACCGATACCGTGGTTCGTTTCATCTTTGAAGACACGGGAGTGGGCATCGCAGAAGAGAACCGCGAACAGATGTTCGAGATGTTCGCCAAGTTCAACGATCTTTCAGAGGGGCTTGGTCTTGGGCTTCCGTTGACCAAACGACATATCGACAATCTGGGAGGTAGTCTCACCCTCGACACCACTTATCACGACGGTTGCCGTTTCATCGTCGAGCTGCCTGTGTAAGTCCTTATTGGTTGCGCAGTTCGCTGGGTCTTCGTCCGGTTTTGATCTTGAACTTTGCTGAAAAATAGTCGGGCGACTCGAAGTTCAACTGGTAGGCAATTTCCTTGATGCTCATGTCTGTGGTGGAGAGCAGTTCCTTGGCACGTTGCAGTCGCAAGTCCTGCTGGTAGACAGCGGGCGACAGACCTGTGTACTCCTTGAAAAGTTTGCGGAAATTGCTGTAGCTGACACCTAAGTCCTCAGCCACTTGCTGTATGGTGAGCGAACTATCGAGTGATTCGCGGATGCGCAGACGGGCCTTGTTGATCATGTCGACATGGGCCTGGCTGCGAGTCATCAGTTGTATGTTGCGCTCCAAGGAATACATCATGCCAATGAGGTGGTTCACGATGCCAGCCATCAGCTGCTGTGAGTAGGCTGCCTCTTCGAGTGCCGCTTCGTAGGCTTGCTTGTAGAGACTGACAATGTTGCCTGAGAATCCGATGTGGTAGACAGGCTTCTGCGGCGACAGGAATCCCGCTTTTACGCGGTCGTCCATGTTCGGGCCTTTGAAGCCGATCCAATAGCTTTTCCATCCCCGTGAGTTCAGGGGGTGGTAGGAGTGCCATTCACCGGGGAAGAGCAGGAACATGTCGCCCTCGCGCAGACGGGTCTCCTTGACTGAAGCACTGTGGAAGATGCCCTCGCCTTCGGGGATGTATAGTAGTTGGTATTCGTTGAGCACACGGCCTTTCTGCAGGTCGAAGTAGTAGCCGTCGGCATGTCCCTTGGTGGGGTAGGAGTCGTTTGGCAGTATCTCTTCATAGCCGATGGTGGTCACGGTGAGTCCCCATTGGGTGTCTCGTTCGTTGGCCAGCATGTATTTGCTTTTCTGGGTTGACATTTTCGAATGTTTAGGTTTTTAATGATGTTAACAAGGTGTTATTTAGTAGTAGCTAATTTTTCCGTTTCTTTAGCGGGCCTTTCAGTTCGCAGGGGAACCAAATCCAGAAGGTGGAGCCGCAGTTCTCACCGTCGCTGTCGACACCGATGCGACCGCCGCAGCGGTCGGCGATGCTCTTGCAGATGCTCAGTCCGAGTCCTGTGCCCTGTACGAAGTCGTTCAGTTTGACGAAGCGCTCGAAAATGGTCGACTGTTTGTCCTTGGGAATGCCGGCCCCCGTGTCCTCGCAATACATGTAGATGCCCGTGGTCTTCTGCCCGTTGTCGCTGCGCACGTTCTCCTCGCTTCGGTAGCCCACTTTGATATGGCCTTGATGGGTGTACTTCACGGCATTGGTGGTGAAGTTGGTGATCACCTGTTGCAGACGGCCTTTGTCGAGATGAGTGGGGTAGGACTTGTAGGGGTTGTCGACGAGGAATTCAACGCCAGGCTCTTGTACGCGCTGCGCCAGTGTCTGGCAGATGTCGTTGAAGGCCACGGCAAAATCCACATCGGCGGCCTCTATGGACAGCGGTCCCTGATTGATGTTCGACACTTCGATAATGTCGTCGATAAGTCTGACGAGCATGTCGCAGTTGTTGCGGATGATCCGCATGAACTCGCGTCGCTCGTCAGGGTTGTCGATGATTGGCAGCAGGTCGCTGAACCCGACGATGGCATTGAGCGGCGTGCGTATCTCGTGGGTCATGTTGGCCAGGAAGAGGCTCTTCAGCTTGCCAGAGTTCTCGGCACGGATGGTCTCCTGGCGCAGTTTTTCCTGAGCATCCATGAGATTGGTGACATTGCGGAGAATGCCGAAATGCCCGGTCTGTTTCCCGTCTTTGTCGAAAAGGGGGATGCCGCTGATGGCAATCCATTGGGGCATGTCACTGGTCGGTGTGATTTTGTGATGGAGCATGATGTTGATGCTCTTGTTGACACCTTCCGTATTGGCAAACGTCTCCATGGCGATAGGCAACTGGTCTTCATAAAGGTGGGACAGGAACTCGTCGAACGACTCGGTGATATGGTCGTCGCGGAGTGAACGGCTGAGGTTGATGCTCTTAGTGGCAATGTCGGACTTCCATACCCACATGTCACTGTTCTCCAACAGGTAGCGCAGCTCTTTCTCGTACTTGTTGCGCTTCTCGTTGGTCAGGCGCAGCTCAGTGTCTTTGTTGTATAGCTCCCTGTACATGGTGCGCTCGGCTGTAATGTCGCGTGCCACGACCAGATAGTAGAGCGGTTCGCCATTTTCCAAAATGGGTGTCAGCCGGAACTCAATGTACTTGTCGATGCCCAGTTCGGGATACTGCATGTGTTGGCAGGCATCCATGTGGTAGGTGCTGTTGGGGGGGAAGTCGTCCTTGAACATCGGGGCATCGAAGAGTCGGGTGGTGTGGAAGAAATCGTCTTCGCTCTCCAAGTCGTAGCCCGACAGCTTGCGCATGTTGGCGTTCAGGTCGATGAGCTTGCCGTTCTTGTCGTAGAACGACATGGCCACGAGGGTGGAGTCGAAGATCTTGAAGAAGCGGTCCGTCAGTTCTTTTGCCTCCTTTTCCTCGTTGTATTCCTTCGTCATGTCCTTCATGGCACCTACGATGTAGCGTACCTGTCCGTCGTTTCCTTTTTCTGCCAGTATATGTACTAAGACGTGTATCCAAGGCTCGTTGTCCAGGTCTGTTTCTTCGGTAAAGGGCTTCCATCTCACCCTCAGCTCATTGATGGCGTTCTTTCCAGTCTTCAGTTCTTGGACTTTCTCTTTGAGGTATTTCTGGCTTTCGGGATGGACATGTGCGAGGAACTGCTTGAGGCTGACACCCTCTTCCGGGAGTATCCGGCTGTCATAGCTGTTGGTGATGCGGGCGGCTTCGATGTCATACTTTATGAAGTTGTAGTCGCTCTCCATCAAAGCCAGTTCCATCATGTGTTGCAGTTCTTTGGCATTTCTGCTGGCCACTTCCTCGTGTCGGCGTAGCTTATTGCCTATATAGGCCAGTGCGATGATGAAGCAGATGACCATGATGGTGATGAAAAGAACAAAGCTGATGGTGTTGCCGTTCAGGCGTTCGGGATGGAACCACTTGTCGCGCAGTCTCTTGAGTTGTCCGCTTTGATCCATGCGTGCGAAATGATCGTCCAACAGGTCGATGAGCTCTTGGTCGTGGGCAGCAAAATGGAACTCGCCGGCCAGCAGCGAAAGATCGTTGATGACGATTTCCTTTTCTATTCCCATCTCATTGATGCTCTTTCTCAGAGGCACCTCTCCCCAAAGCAGGTGTTTGTCACTGCCATGGGCAATTTCCCAAAGCACTTTCCTTGGGTCGAGCTGTTCGGCGCGGGTCTCTGGCATCAGCTTTTCCAATAGTTCTTGAGTGGCTTGGTCGTTCTTGCTCACCACAAGTCCCGTGTCCTTTTTCAGTTCTTCCGCGGTCTGGATGTTCTTCGACCCGATGGCCGAGGCCACTTTCACTTTGTAATAGTTGAGAATGGAGCGCGACGTGTAGAAAGGCTCCTTGTGCCGTGTGGAAGTGGTCTCTATGGTCAGGTCGGCTTCGTTCTGCTCAAAGCTGTAGGCCGCCTGATAGCCCTCCTTCATGACGATGCGATAGGGTATTCCGATGCGTTTCAGCAACTCCTGAAGCACCTCGATATGGAAACCGTCGGGCTGCAAGTCGGCATTCTTGTATTCGTAGGGAGAGAAGTCGTGGTTGGCTACTACAATCAGCGGACGGTCTGCCGTGTATTTCTCCTTCAGTTCTGCATTCAGCCTCACGGCTGTGCAGAGCAGCAGACAGCACAGTATGAAGTATCGCAAGCTCCATTCCATCATCCTATTATATATATATGCTGATATTCTCATTTTGTAGATACTTGCTATTGTTCGTTTTTGCGCTCGATGACGATTGCCTTGGCTGGAATGCTGACACAGACCACGGTGCCCTCGCTCTCCTTCGACCTGATGTCGATGTTGCCGCCCATTTGCTCGACAAGTGCCTTGCAGATAGGCAGACCGAGACCTGTGCCATGATGGGAGCCGGTGGTGAATACTTCGTAGATGTGATTGATGAGATCGTCCGACATTCCCTCTCCAGTGTCCTCGATGATAATCATCAGTTGTTCGTTGAAGTAGTCATAACGTGCCCTGACGTAGCCTTTGTGGGTGTGCTGCGCTGCGTTGGCGGTCAGTTGTTCAATGATGAGTCCGGTGTTGCTGTCGTCAATCTCCACCGTCAGCTGTTCGTAACGGTTTTCTACAATATATTTCACACCCTCCACCTGATGGTTGCCCCATCCTGTGTGGCAGAAGCTGTCGAACGCCTTTGAGAAGTCGATGGGCTGGCGGTTGATTTCAATCATGTGGGCATCGAGGCGCGAGAGGAAGAGAATGTCGTTGATGAGATGGAGCAGATGGGCAGAGTTGTCCTTGATCTGCTGGATGAAGACAACCTCGTCCTCGGGGCTGTGCTCCTCTTCAAAAAGTTCGGCAAAGCCCACCACAGTGGTCAGTGGCGTGCGTATCTCATGGCTCATGTTGCGCAGGAACGAGTTCTTCAGGTCTTCCACCTCCTTTGCACGTAGTGTTTCTTTCTTGAGTAGTTGTTCGGTGACTGTCATATCGCTGATGTCGCGGCACATGCCGAAATAGCCATTCACCTTACCCTGTGCGTCGAAGGTGGGTACAAAGCGGAACTGCAGGTAAAGCGGATTGCCCTTGACTCTCAGTGAGGTCTGTATGTCGGCTGTCACAGTGTGGTCTGTCCTGCTGTCCATGCTGTCCAGCATGCGCATGGCTTTCTTTTTCGAGTTTTCGTCGGTGAGTGTCATGCAGCGCGACTGTGTCAGTGTTTGTTGCACTGTGTCGAGGCCTTTGTAGATGGTCAGTGTGTGGGAGTCAGGGGAATAATAAGCCATGCGGACACCGCCAACGCCCATCACGTAGTTGATGTTCTGAACATAGTCGGTCATTTCCTTGTTGGCCCGTTCCACCTCGGCGATACTCGCCTGCAACGCCCTGTAGGTGTTGACTACTTCCGCCATGCCGAGTCCCGATCCGTAGATGCATTTCAGTTGATGGTTTTCGCCGTACATGGGTACAAGCTGCATTTCGTAGACCTTCGAGTCTTTTGTTGCGATGCTACAGGGCTTTCCTTCAGGAGTCAGGAACAGGTCGGCATAGAAATACTCGAATGTGCGGAAATTGAACTTCTCGAAATTGACGATGTCGTTCAGGTGTTTATGCTGGCTGATGGTCGATTGCAGGTCGGTGTGGAATGTACGCTGGGCGCGTTCGTTCATGTCGGCAACGTAACCGTTCTGGTCGAAGTAGATCATGTCGACGAGAGCTGTGTCGAAAACTGAACGATAGCGGCTCAATCTGTTCAGGGCTTCCTGTTGCCTCTTGCGCTCTTCGTAGACATCGGTGCAGACGGCGATGATGACGGAGGGCTTGCCTTGCTCATGGCGCAGCACGGAGAACTTGATAACGTATGTACGGTTGCCTCCCGTCGGGTTGCTCTCGGCGAAGGTGGTCACTTCGAGTTCCGTTGATTCGCACTCTTGGTTTTCCAATTGTTCCAGACAGGCTGTGATGCGCATCATATTGTCAATACCCACGCGCTTGGCCATGTGATTGAATGGATAGTGCTGCCGGGCCACTCCATCCTTGTCGAGCCATGTGAATTTCCGTTCCTTGACATTGAAGAGCCAGATGCTCACATGACTGACGTGCATGACGAGTGCCAACCGGCGCGTGCGCATCCTGGTCTGCTTCACGGCCTTGTGTCCCCGTCTGTAGACCCATGCGGTGAGAATGATGAGCAAGGCGGTCAGAACGACACCCACATTCAGGATTGTCCACAGCCATGAGGGAGCGACGGCAATATCTACCTCCGGATAGAACCATTTGCCCTGCAAGGGTGTCAAATGGCCTTCCATATCAAGCTCGTTATAGGCTTGGTCGACGAGTTCCAACAGGTGTTCGTCGTTCGACATGAACTTGTATTCGCCGTCTTTCATGTCGATGGATGCTATCTGGAGATTCTCGATTCCGTACATGTGGATCAGGCCTTTCAGTGAGGCGGTGTTCCAGAGCATCTGTCCTTCTTCTTTCTCCGACAGTTGCAATATGCCCTCCTTCATGTTGTCCACGGGAATGGCGTGCCCTTGACAGCCATAGGTCTGCATCAGGTGGTGGCTATAGCTGCTGTTGTGGACGTACACCTTTTCATGACTGAGGTCGGACAGCTTGAAAATACGCTGAGGCTGGCCGACGGGCCATACCACACTGTGGGTGAACAGATGGACGAGTACCTTGCCGAACTTTCCGTATGGCCTGTTGAAAGGGGCGTCCATGCCTAACGTCAGGTCTGCCCGTCCCTCTTTCAGGTCGTTCAACACCTCGCTGCGCTTTTTCAGTTTCACGATATAGGGAATGTCGAGCTTCTCCATGACAGCCTTCACCAGATCGATGTTGTAGCCCATCTCCTCACCGTTTTCTGTGCAGAACGTGTATGGCCATACATCCCATGCGTCTTCATAGACGAGAGGATGCTCTTTGGTGTAGTGTCTTTCAATGGGGGCTTGTGGCACTTCCTC
The DNA here is from genome assembly GCA_947302435.1 of uncultured Prevotella sp. Taxonomy (GTDB): domain Bacteria; phylum Bacteroidota; class Bacteroidia; order Bacteroidales; family Bacteroidaceae; genus Prevotella. The sequence continues at coordinate 10,195 of CAMYVQ010000053.1, forward strand.
ACCCGCTGTTTCCTGCGCAATTGTCTGCACGGGAAATAGCACTCCAATAAGAAGTATCGTCAAAAGCGTGTGTGTGGATGGTGTCATTAGATATTTATTTACGGCAAAATTAATTAAATTGTGGAAAATGAGCAAGGAAAAACGAAGAATTTTGCCGATATGTGTAGTAGTTTATGGAAAAAAGGAGTATTTGCCGTAAACAACTGACAGGTTTTTCTGAACGTCAGTACAGAAAGCAACATGAAGAGAGCTGAATGCCCTCTTCATGTCGCTTTCTATATCCCTGTCGTGATGGCAGTCCGGAAGTGATGCTTCCCTTACTTGTTCATGATTTTCTTAGCTGGTTGTGAACCTACCTTCACGATATAGACGCCCTTTACAAGACCGCTGACACTGACACCTTTCTGTGCTTCCTGGGCAGTGGCAGTGCATACGGCTTTGCCGCTCATGTCGTAGATGGTAACATTGCCGGTCTGCTGGCCTTCCACATAGAGCATGCCGTCACGCAGTGAGAAGTTCGACTTCTCGGTGCCAATGGTGCTGATGCCCGTAGGATCGGCCTGGAAGAACATCTTCGACAGGTTGGCCAAAGGAAGCTTCTGCTGAGTGCCGTCGGTGAGATTGAGCACCATGTTAGTCTCGTCGAAGGTGATTTTGCTGATTTTGCTGATCTCGTAGTTGGTCTGTTCGTTGGTCTGGACAATGCTCAGATAGGCGTAGTTGTCGGCAAAGGCAACACTGCTGATTGTTATCAGCAGGGCAGTCATCATAGTTCGTAGAGTTTTCATAATCAATGGATGATAAATATTAATACTCGTGCAAAGTTATAAAACAACGGGGATTCCAAAAAGAAATCCCCGTATTTTTTTGTTTTTTTTAATCTTTTTCAATTCTGATTCGTGCATCGACGGCCACCACGTTCTCCTCGTCGGCAAGCAAGGGGTTGATATCCATCTCCTTGATCTCACGGGCAAAGCGCAGTAGGGTAGACAGGCGCACAATGATTTCGGCATATTTCTGTTCGTTGATGCCTTTCTGTCCGCGTGTACCTTTTATAATCTTGTAGCCGCGCAGCGAGCGGATCATGGAGTAGGCTTCGTTGTAGCTGAGTGGGGCCAGACCGCTCTGGACATCTTTCAGCACCTCAACGAAGATGCCGCCCAAGCCGCAGAGCACCACATGGCCGAACCGCTCTTCGTACTTGGCTCCGATGAACACCTCGGTGCCGCTCATCATCTTCTGCACCATGACGGCAGTGGCATCGGGAATCTGCATCATGCGGTCGAACTCCAAAGACAGGTGCTCAGCCGAACGGATGTTGAGCGTTACGCCGCCCACATCGCTCTTATGCACCGGGCCTACCACCTTGGCCACTACGGGATAGCCCACTTTTTGGGCAAAGGCCGTCAGTTCATCCTTCGAGGTCGATACCATTTCGGGCACCATGGGGATGCCGGCACAGCCAAACAGTTGCCTGACGATTTCAGGGCTGACATAGCCGCCACGCTCTTTGGAAGAGGGCAGGCTGCTGATGATTTCCCGAATCTTTGGCACATCGACACCAAACAGCTCGATTTCGGGTGGTGCCGGTGCTGGGGTCTTCATGATTTGGGTTAGGGTAGTGGCCAGTGTCACCTCGTCGCTGAAGTTCACGTGGCCTTTCTTCAAGAACTCTTCCACCTCAGGTCCTGCCGTGTGCAGACTGGGCAGAATGGGGAAGATGGGCTTCTTGCACTCCAGGATCTTCTTGTGCAACATGTCGTAAGCCTCATAAAGAGTCACCAATCCGGGCGTGCCGAAGATGACCATGATGGCATCGATGTTGTCGAACCGCTTTTCACAATAGTCAATGGCAATGTCTAAGTGTTCGGGTGTTCCCGTGGCCAGAATGTCAATGGGATTGGCCACCGACGATCCGGGAAACAGTTGCGCTTTCAGTTCCTCAGCTATGGGACCTTCTATCTTGGGCACGTGCAGGCCACCCTTTGAAAGGGCATCGGTAAGCATCACGCCCGGGCCGCCGGCATGGGTGACGATGGCGAAATTCTTGCCATTCAGTTTGGGAAGCGTGAAAATGCAGCCCGCAGTGGTCAGTTCCTCCCTTGAGAAACACCTCACGATGCCTGCCTTGCGGAACAGGGCCTCAACGGCTGAGTCGCTGCTGGCAATGGCTCCCGTATGGCTCGAGGCGGCACGGCTGCCGCTCTCGCTCGAACCAGCCTTGATGGCAGCTATGCGGCAACCCTTGCGAATAAGCGAACTGGCATGGAACAATAGTTTGTCGGGGTTCGATATGTTCTCAATATAAAGGAGCTTCACGAGCGAGTCGGTCTCAGCGTTGAAGTGCTCGTCCATGTATTGCAGCACGTCCTCGATGCCGATCTGCTTGCCGTTGCCGATAGACCAGACACTGTTGAACTGCAAGCCCTTGATGACGGCACTTTCCAAGATGAACACTGCCGTGGCACCTGAACCACTGATGAAATCGACCCCTTTGGGATTCAGGTTCGGAATGGGCTTGGTGAACACCGAGTGGTGACGGCGTGTCAGCAATCCGATGCAGTTAGGGCCTATCAGCGCGGCACCATGGCGTTCGCAGGTGTCGAGGATGCGCTGTTCCAATACGCCTCCTTCTTTCGTTTCCTCTCCGAAGCCTGCTGAGATGATGATGAAGGCGCGCACGCCTTTCTCAGCAGCCAGCATCTCCACTGTGTCGGGACACATCTTGGCCGGTATCACCAGAATGGCCAGCTCCGTGGGTGGCAGTTCCTTTACGTCGTGAAACACCTTGATGCCCTGCACTTCGTCCTCTTTCGGGTTCACGACGCGCAGGGTGCCATCGTAACCGCCGCTGATCAGGTTGCGCACCACTGCGCCGCCTGGTTTGTGTACGTTGTTCGAGCCGCCAATCACGACGATGCTCTCAGGTTGTAGTAATTCTCGGTTAATCATACGACTTGTTAACAAATAATTGATGCAAAAATAAACAATTATTTTATGCAAATTTGCAATTCAACTGCAAATTTACATAAAATCGTGAGTTTACACAAACAAAAGTTCCAAAAATTTGGGATGGCTGTATGAGAAACTATGGATGGCAACTGATTTATGCGTAAATTGTCGGCCATGCTTTAAAGAAACGCGAGCCAGACGGTAGGGAGGCACGTCCAACATCTGTTTTGTTGAAAGAATCGGCGGATTGGTAGAATTTGTATGGGGCAATGGAAAGAATTGTCTAACTTTGCGCCAGTAATGACTAAAAGAGCGTGAATATGAAAAAGATTCTGTTTTTTGCAATGCTTGCCGTATCAATGGCAGTGATGACATGCTGCACGGCGGAAGACCCATTTGAGCAGTATGACAACAATGGCAACAATGGTTGGAACAATAGCAGTAACGGCACTTCAGCCATCACTGGCAGTCTGGCGACATTCGAAATTGCCATCGACCGGACAACGGTAGAGCCAACGGATGCTACCGAAGCCTATTATCCTGACGAAGAGGATGCCTTGGAGAACAATACTTTTGCCACCGAGGTGACCATCGACCTGTCGAACCCTGTGGCGAAGACCGAAAACGGCGTGGAGGTGACGGTAGACGGTGGGCATGTGACGGCTGATCACGGTTCTGAGAAAGGCATTTGCTATGTGGTGAGCGGCACGACGGCCAATGGCTCACTGACCGTGACGGGCGACAAGAAGTATGCCGTGAAGCTGAACGGGGCCAGCATCACCAACCCCGACTCAGCGGCACTGAACCTGCTGAGCGGCAAGCGCGCCTTTGTCATCCTGGCCGACGGCACCACCAACACCTTGGCCGACGGCACGGGCGGCAGCCAGAAGGGTGCGCTCTATTGCAAGGGCAAACTGCTCTTCAACGGCAGTGGACAGCTCAATGTCACTGGTAACACGAACAACGGCATCCATTCGGCTGACTATATCGTGTTCAACAAGGGCAACAACATCTATGTGAAATCGACGGCCAACCACGGCATCAAGGCCAACGACGGCATTTTCGTCAACGGTGGCATCCTGAATGTTGAGGTGTCGGCGGCGGCTGCCAAAGGCATCAACTGCGAAAGCCATATTATCATCAACGGCGGACGTACTACTGTGCTGACGACTGGCGACGGTATGTATGACACCGACGACAAGGAGGCAAAAGGTGCGGCTGGCATCAAGTCCGACTCTACGTTGACGGTGAACGGTGGCGAACTGTGGCTGAAGAGTACTGGTACAGGCGGTAAGGGCATCAATGTCGACACGGAGGCCAACTTCAGCGGCGGCAGTGTCTATGTGGTCACTACGGGCGGACAATACAGGAACAACAACGACACATCGTCGCCCAAAGGCATCAAGGCCGACGGCAACATCACCGTCAGCGGCGGTAGGGTATGGGTACGTACCAACGGCAGTAACGGCGAGGGCATCGAGACGAAGAGCGTTCTCAGCATCACTGGCGGCGAAGTGGCCAGCTATGCCTACGACGATGCCATCAATTCGAAGAGCACGATGACCATCAGCGGCGGCTGCGTCTATGCCCACGGAAAGAATAACGATGGTCTTGATGCCAACGGCAACTGCTACATCAATGGCGGCACGGTCTATGCCATCTGCTCCGGGCAGCCCGAAGTGGCTATCGATGCCAATACCGAGGGCGGCTATAAGCTCTACGTCACGGGCGGCACCATCGTTGCCGTGGGTGGGTTGGAAAACGGAGCGCAGCTCACCCAGTCGTGCTATCAAGCCTCGTCGTGGACTGCCAGCACCTGGTATGCAATGACAGTCGGCAACAGCACCTTCTCGTTCCAGACCCCGTCGGGTGGCGGATCGGGCCTCGTGGTCTCCGCAGCCTCGCAGCCCACGCTTCTGTCGGGTGTCGCCATCAGTGGGGGCAACACCTATTTCGGCGGCCTCGGCATCGTGGGCGGCACTGTCAGTGGCGGGACATCCGTCAGCCTGTCGTCCTATAGTGGTGGCAGCGGCATGGGCGGTATTCCCGGTGGAGGACCTGGCGGCTGGCATTGAACAATATTTATCTGCTCCCTACGTTGATATATATGAGAAAGACATTCCATCGTTGGATGAAACAAATTCCCGGGCTTCGCTCGTCTACCCGTAGCCTTTCGCGCTTAGAGAACGTGATATACCTGGCAATGTGGGGGCTGCTCTTTGCAGCTCCTGTGCTGAATCTCTATGTCCGTTCGGTCAGTGACAGCGATTTTATATTCGATTGGGTAGATGTGTATATCGTGTGGCGTAAGTTCGCCGTCTATCTGCTTCTGTTCTTGGTCCATAACTTCCTGTTGGCTCCGTTGCTGGTGCATGGTCACCGGCGCGTGGCCTATTTCTCCATCATGGCTGCAATACTGTTAGCTTTTGCCGTCTATCAGTGCAACAGCGGCCCGGAACGTCCGGGACGGTCAGAGCCTCCTCCACACGAAAGGGAGTGGAGGGACAAGCCCGGACCACCCGACTTCCCGAACCAGCCCGAACGTCCGAGACACCGCCCTCATGAGCACCGCCCCAAGGAGAAGCCCCCCATTGTCGGTGAGCATGACATCCTGGCCATTGTGGTACTCATCCTGATGTTTGGTGCCAATCTGGGTATCAAGGGCTATTTCCGCAGCCGTGACGACCGCAAACGGCTGGCCGAACTGGAGAAGCAGAACCTTGAGCAGCAGTTAGAATACCTGCGCTATCAGATCAATCCGCACTTCTTCATGAACACGCTCAACAACATCCACGCCCTTGTGGATATCGACCCGTCGAAGGCACAGGAGACCATTGTGGAGCTGTCGAAGATGATGCGCTTCGTGCTCTATGAAGGCAACAAGAACATGGTTGCGCTGATGAAGGAGCAGGAATTCATCCGCACATACATCAAACTGATGCAGTTGCGCTATACCGACAAGGTGCGCATCACGATCGACCTGCCCACTGAGGTGCCCGACCGTACCATTCCGCCCCTGATGCTTATCTCGTTTGTCGAGAATGCCTTCAAGCATGGTGTCAGCTATCAGCACGAGTCGTTCATTGAGGTTAGGATTGCGTTAGAGGGCGAATGGCTGCGCTTCACTTGCCGCAACTCGAAGGCCGAGGTCCCTAATCAAGAGAAGGGCGGCGTAGGTCTTGTCAATGTGCGTAAGCGGCTGGATCTGCTCTATGAACACGATTACACACTCCGCGTCCATGACGATGCCGATGTCTATAGTGTCGAACTCATCATACCTGTTAAACCATCCAATAGCAAATGAATATACGCTGTCTCGCCATCGACGACGAGCCATTGGCTCTTCAACAGCTCGTCGCCTATATCAATAAGGTTCCGTTCTTGGAGCTTGCCGCACAGTGTCAGAGTGCCTTGGAGGCTCGCGCCTTCTTGGAGCATGACACCGTTGATGCCATCTTCTGCGACATCAACATGCCCGATCTCAACGGCATGGATTTCGTGAAGTCGCTCGCCGTGCCGCCACTCGTTGTCTTCA
>CAMYVQ010000054.1 GCA_947302435.1 uncultured Prevotella sp.
TCAGCTTGGCATGGGCAATGTCGCGGGCCACGATGATGGTACCCTTCAGGTTGACACGAGTCGATACGGGATACTTCGACAATTCCTTGCGAACGGCATCGATGCCCTCGTTCAAGTCAATCTCAATCGTGTTCGTTCCCTCACCAGCCTTGGCATACTCAGCGGGAATCAGCTCGCAGGGATTCGAGTCCATCTTCTCCAACCAGATGCCGTCCTTGTTGATCTTGGCCTTGATGTTGCGGTCAGCCGAGCAACTGACACCCATACCGATGGGGCAGCTTGCACCATGACGAGGCAGACGCACCACGCGGATGTCGTGAGCCAGAGCCTTACCGCCGAACTGTGCGCCGAGACCGATCTTATGGGCTTCCTCCAACAGTTTGTTCTCCAAGTCGATGTCGCGGAAAGCACGGCCTGTCTCGTCGCCTGTGGTAGGCAGTGAGTCGTAGTACTTGATGGAAGCAAGCTTCACCGTCAGCAGATTCTTCTCTGCCGAAGTGCCGCCAATGACGAAAGCAATATGATAAGGAGGACAAGCAGCCGTGCCGAGGCTCTTCATCTTCTCGACGAGGAAAGGCAGCAACGTGCCCTCGTTCTGAATCGTGGCCTTCGTCATGGGATAGAAATAGGTCTTATTGGCCGAACCGCCACCCTTGGCCACCATCACAAAACGGTACTCGGCACCTTCGGTAGCCTCAATATCAATCTGTGCAGGCAGGTTGCAACGGGTGTTCACCTCGTCGTACATGTTCAACGGGGCATTCTGCGAATAGCGCAGGTTGTCCTGTGTGAAGGTATTGTAGACACCAAGACTCAGGGCTTCCTCATCTTCAAAGCCCGTCCACACCTGCTGGCCTTTCTCACCGTGAATGATAGCCGTACCCGTGTCCTGGCAGAAAGGCAGAATGCCCTTGGCAGCCACGTCGGCATTGCGAAGGAACTGCAAGGCCACGTACTTGTCGTTCTCAGAAGCCTCGGGGTCGTTCAGAATAGCGGCCACCTGCAAGTTGTGCTCACGACGCAGCATGAACTCCACATCGTGGAAAGCCTGCTGAGCCAACAGGGTCAAAGCCTCCTTCGACACTTTCACAATCTCTTTGCCTTCGAACTCAGAAACGCTTACGCCCTCCTTGCTCAAAAGTCTATACTCTGTCTTGTCTTCGCCCAACTGGAACATCGGGGCATACTTGAATTCAACGGGTTTTGCCATAATCGTATTTGTTTTTAGTTATTACATGATTCAAAAGAAAATGTGTTGCCCTTAACAGCACAAGAATGAGCTGAGAACAACACCTTGTTGTACTCCATCCACGCCTGTTTCCCCATTTTGTCGTCCACCGTCTTCTGATCATCCAGACGCAGTTGTTCGTATTCCTCTATCTCCCTTTCAAACACGGGCACAAAACATATATTATCAATCACTAATATATGGGCGACAAAAGTACAACAAAAAAACGAGACTCCCAAACAATGAGTCTCGTTTTTATTAAATTTAAGTGCAAATCAATATGAATTATTTCACAACCTCCTTCTTGCCACCCATAGTGATGCGTTTTAAACGAAACCCACCAACGGATGACAACATATCAGCCGCCAATCATCTGAAGAAGTTCCTTACTTGTGAGCCTATGGCTTTCGTTGGTGCCGCTAAGCATTGCATCAGCCAGATTGCGTTTGGTTTCATGCAGGCGGAGGATTTTCTCCTCAATAGTGTGCTGTGAGATAAGATGATAGACAGTGACATTCTGCCGTTGTCCAATGCGGTAGGCACGGTCGGTGGCCTGTTGTTCGATAGCAGGATTCCACCAAGGGTCAAGATGAATAACATAGTTGGCCCCCGTGAGATTCAAACCCAGTCCGCCGGCCTTCAGGCTGATAAGGAACACGGAACACTTGCCGTGCTGGAAATCCTGCACCAGCTGTTCGCGCTTCTTCATGGGAACAGAGCCGTCAAGATACAGATACTCGGTCTTCTGACTATCAAGAACCTTTCGCACCAGATCGAGGAACGAGGTGAACTGGCTGAAGACCAGCACGGAATTGCCACCACCTACAATCTCTTCGAGCAATTGTATGAGGGTATTGATCTTCGAGCACTCCCCCGTCCAACTTTTCTCTGCCAGTTGAGCCGAACAAGCCGCCTGTCGCAGACGAGTAATCTCTGCCAACGTATTCACGCTAACGGCTCCACCCTGCTCGTCCTCCAAAAGTTTCTTGGCACGACGACGAATGACCTCATAAACGGCCAACTCGTCGTCGGTGAGTTCCACGGGCATAGTGATTTCAGTCTTGTCAGGGAGTTCCTCAATGACCTCCTGTTTTGTGCGACGCAAGATGAAAGGAGCGATGATGCGCTTCAACTGGCGTGAGCGTTCCTTATTGTCCTGTTGTTCTATCGGTACAATATATTTCTGGGAGAACTGTTCGTAACTACCTAAAAGGCCAGGATTAATGAACTGATAAAGATTCCACAACTCGCCCAAATGGTTCTGCACAGGTGTACCCGTGAGAATGATACGGTTCTTGGCCTGCAACTTCATCACAGAGGCGGAAGTCTTTGTCTCACGATTCTTCACCACGTGAGCCTCGTCAAGGCAGACGGTGTTCCATTCTTTCTGAAGCAGCTCCTCACTTTCCGTAACAAAGAGTCCATAGGTCGTCACGACGACATCACCTTTCCCAGCCTCATGGATGGCAGCATGACGGTCGACAGCCGTGTTCAGAACCATCACTCGGAGTGAAGGGGCAAAGCGTTCCAATTCGCGCCGCCAGTTGGGTACAACCGAAGCGGGGGCGGCTACCAATGCCGCGCCTTTATCAGCTGTATGCAAAAAGAAAGCAATGGTCTGAACGGTCTTGCCCAGACCCATGTCATCGGCCAGACAGACACCCGAGCCCCACCCTGTCATACGGGTCATCCAAAGAAAACCGTCAGTCTGATAATCGCGTAGCTCGGCCTTCAGTGTCTTGGGAACAACAGGCTGCTGCGTCATACTTTTCTTGATTTTCTTCTCCAACTGCTCAATCTTCTTGTCGTGTTTCACCTCGACTTCTCCACTGAGAGCACTACCCAAGAGCGAAGCATGAAACTCAGAGATCTGCAGATGGCCGTGGTTGCTGACGGTAAGACTCTCCAAACGTGCCAACTGCTTGCGCAGCTTTTCAGTGATAGACAAAAACTCGTTTTCGTTCAGACGGATGAAGCCGGAGCGAGGACTTTCAGCCACAAGCTGCAAAAGCTGTTCGGCGGTAAGCACAGTGTCGTCATCAATGGGAATCTCGCCCTCCACTTCAAACCATCCGTTCTTTGATTTCAGTTGTATGTTCCAATTGGAAGGCTGCGAGGTCTTCAAGTGTAACTGTCCACCCTCTGGCCACTCCATATAGAATTGGTCTGCATGCTCTTGCACGAACTCCATAAGCGCAAGCAGCTGTTCTGGCGTAAGCCAAACCGGCTGACGGTCAGCAAACGGATCGGCCATGTCGAACTGGCCTGCATCATCGGCCTGTTCCAAGTAAGTACGGATGATATCCAGATTTTCACGTTCTGTCTTCATGTCGCGTGTCACCTGATAGCGCACACCGCCGACCTCAGCAACACTGGGATTCACACCCTTGGCAGGCTCGAAAATCGTTTCCCCTTCAGGAAGAGGACGGGCTATACAGTACACATTGAAGAGATTGCGCGTACCTGCCGACGGCAATACTTGCAGACAGAGCTGTCCTGTGCCGTCACGATGCTCAAGCGTAGTGCCGCCCTCCACCAATTCGCTGTGTACTTCAACCACATCGCTCACCTTGGGCAAGAACTCACGCAGAGCCTGTTCAGCTTCCAAGGGGAATGTGCCAACAGAAAGCAGTTTGTGATAGTAGGTACGTTGCTTGTCAGTCATCGTAATGACGGTATAGTGGGTGGCATTGTCCTTACGATAACAGACAGTTTCCTCTATCATCTTCTTGTCAAGATTTGAGGTAAGCGCAAACCCATTCTTTTTCCGCTCAATGATGAGATAGGGTTTCTCTTCACTGATGGTGACAGGCTCAAAAGGAGCATAGCTCCCCGTATAGACACGGTCGGAACCGATAAGATGAGGCAATACCTTCTTGATATCAATGTCGTAGCTATAATAGCCTGTAACCGTCTGGGCTATCATACGGTCAGCATCGTTCATGAACGGCGTACCCTTTCGGAAGCTATCCAACGACATGCGTTTCCCAGCACCCCATGTTCCGTTCTTCAGCCGCGACTGCTCACGCACCTCCACACGATCGTGGTTGATGACATAGCTCACACGCACGTCTAACGGATGTTCTCCAGTACTCTTGTCGTTGTTTGATATCAACTCTTCAAGCAGGAACTCCCACCGTGCCTTATAGTGTAAACGCGAGATGAGAGGTTGGCCTCCGTACTCTTCGGCCAGCCGTTGCTTCTCATCCTCGTCAAGCGGCAGCCATGCCGACAGCTCATGTCTGAGAATATGCATCTGGGGTATAAGAGGTAAAAAACTCGGCCACGTCATCTCATGATGGAAGAAACGAATCATCACCATCCCCAAATACTGCTGCAATATAGGCATCTGTTTGACTGTGGAAAACGACGAGACACTTGGTTCACACCCGTATTTCAAATAGTTAGCCAGCCAAAAGGCAGGGCGATAGGCGGATTGTACACGGAAGTCTTCCTTGTTGAGCATGGCCCCCAGCTTTTTTCCTTCGTCTTCCTTCCACAAATGGTACGCCATCACCAACATATAGTTATTGAGCACATTGCCAAAAAAACCTTTATGCGCAGGCATTTGGGTCTTGTTGTTTTCACGGATGGCAGCCACCATCAATGTGAACGCCAACTGGTAGTCACCGGTATAGAGCGCATGAGTGCCGCGCAGAAGGTAGGCATAGAGATTTTTCTGCAAGGCAGCCTTCTCGTCGTAACGCCCTTGCTTATAGAAATCGCAGAGAGCCACCATCGAATCCATCACAGCCCGGTTGGAATTGTTAGAATTAAACCCAGCAATTTTGGACAGCACATTATGCGGATCGCCCACATCATTGGAGAGTTGCCATATTACGGCCTTTTCCACGAAGTCAGGAATGCGAAAGAGTGGAATTTCCAGCATGAGGGGGAGGAATACTGGTTCTACAGCAAGCGGAATCAAGTGTTCTGGAGAAATTCCACCAATAACCGTTCCCAGCGTGTCGCCCTTTCCTTCTATACAGAGTCTGATTTTTTGTAGCAGCATGCGCCGTTCAGGCTTCTGCACCTGCCTGTAGAACTTGTCAAATTGCTCTATCCATTGCGGCATTTCCTTCAGCATATAGAGCAACAAAGGCGACACATGGTTTTGCAGAAGCTCATAATCACCAATGTAATAATGCAACAGCCTAAGATATTCCGACAGGCTTTTCAGTATTCTCTCCAACAGGTTGGAATCGATATCTTCACCTTTCCGATAAACACTCTTTATTTGGTTGTCCGTCGTTCTACCCGTATATGCCAAAAAGCAAAGCAGCTTGCGCTGCCCTGCTGTCAGTTTCTTGTACGACCTGTATATGTACTCCATGAGTTGGTTTAGTATCCGAAGATTTCCTCGGTAGTGACACGTCTGACGGGACCGTACTCCTGCAGCGACTTCATGTCGAGATCCTTCTCGTCACCGAGGATGATATAGCGGTAAGGCTTATGGGCCATACGTTCCTGCTCGAACTTCACGATGTCCTGTAGGGTGATATTGGGCAGGGCATTATAGATGCGCTCGTTCAGGTCGTAGTCAAGGCCGAGATCCTGGGCATAGAGCCATGCGTTGATGAGTCCGAACTTCGTGGTGCGCTGACTGGCCAGGCGCTTGGTCAGTGCGTCCTTGGCAATCTGGAAAGCGTTCTCACTTTCGGGAATGCTGTCAAGAATGACGTGGAACTGACGCACGCAATCCATCATCTTGTCGTTCTGCGTAATGATATGGGTGAAGTAGCACTCAGGTTCGTCCTTGTAATTTGGCTCCACGTAGGCGGCGTAAGCATTGTAAGCCAGTCCGCGGGCTTCACGCAGTTCCTGGAACACGATGGTATTCATGCCACCGCCATAATACTCGTTGAACAGAGCCTTCAAAGGAGCCTCGTCGGGATTCCATGCCAACAGCTCGTTATGATACATGCGCATGTAGATGTTCTTGGCATCGAAAGGAGCCAGCAGTATCTCGTTCTCGGGTGTCGGCTGCATGGTATAATGCTTTCCTTCGGGCGAAGGCAAGAACTCAGAGGGGAGCGAGGCGAGGTGGGAAGCGAGCGAAGCGGCCAGCTTGTCCTCCTTCATCGGGCCATAATACAAGATGGTGTGCTCATACTGCGACAGGTTCTTTAGCAGGTTGAGCAGCTCCTGCGGGTCAGTCTCGGCCAACTGCTGGGCGGTCATGGCATTGCGGTATGGATTGTATTGGCCACAGAAGCCGTACTGCACCAGATACTGGAAGTTGACGCGCTGGTCAGATTTGTTGTCCATACGTCCTTTCTCGCGAATGGCCACATACTGCATATAGGCATCTGGATCGACCTTGGCATGCTGCAACAGGTGTTCGAGCAGACCTAATGCCTCGGCCATATTCTCACTCAGGCCACTGAGTGTCACATGGATATTGCGGGCACCCACATTTATATTATAATTGCAGGCCAACTTGTAGAACTGCTGCTTCAGCTGTTCCGCTGTGAGCGAGTCTGTTCCTAAATAGTCAAGGTACTCGGCGGCATAGTTGTACTTCAGTTCCGACTCTTCACCAAAGTCATAGCGGAAAGAGAGGGTAAAGCGACCGTTCTCCTTGTTACGCACGTAGATATACGGAAGTTTAGAGTTGAGGGATGGGTTCACGCCAAACTCACCAAAGGTAAGGTCTTTCTTAAAGTCAACGAATTTCGGCTCGATGGGTTTCACTTCCGAGTTCTGAATCTCCTTCACAAAGTCGCTCACAAAGTCGCGGTTGGTGGGGATCGGCGTAATGGCAGGCTTTTCAATCTTCTTCTGCGTAGGGTCAACGCCCTGACGCTTGTAAACAGCTACGTAGTTGTCTTGGAAGTGTCGGTTGGCAAAGCTCACAATCTGTTCCTTGGTCATGCCCTCCAAACGTTCTATGGACTTCACTTCCTGTTCCCACGGCGTGCCATTGACAAAAGCCTGCACAAACATGTTCGCACGGGCACGGTTGTTTTCCAGTGCATTGTAGTATTGCAACTTCAGGTTGTTCACTACCGAAGGCAACAGGTCGTCACTGAAGTCACCCTTCTTCAATTTCCCAATCTCTTCAAGCAGCAGGGCGCGCACCTCGTCGAGGGTCTGTCCTTCGCGCGGTGTGCCGGCCAACAGGAACATGGAATAATCCATCGAAGGCTGCACCCCACCCCATGCCTCAAGCATCTTCATCTGCTGGTTGATATCAAGGTCAATGAGTCCGGCGGTGCCGTTGCTCAGCATCGACTCGATGACCTGCAAAGTGTCCACCTGCAGCGAGCGGGCCTCATCGAAGCGCCACCCTAACCAGATGGTCTCAGCCTCCAAGCCAATGACGGTAGTGTCAACAGGCGAAGTGATAGGGGCCTGTTCGGGGAAAGCAGGCTGCTCCACGGGGGCCACCTTGCCGTCGGCATCAGTGCTGGGTTGCCATTCGCCGAAATACTTCTCGATGGTGGCCATCACCTCGTCGGGATCGAAGTCGCCAGCCATACAGATTGCCACATTATTGGGCACATACCATTTCTTAAAGTACTCCTTGATGTTCGTGATTGAGGGATTCTTCAGATGCTCCTGCGTGCCGATAGTGGTCTGCGTACCATAGGGATGCGTAGGGAACAGCTTTTTCGACATGGCCGTAAACAGTTTGTCGATATCACTCGTCAGGTGGATGTTGTACTCTTCGTAGACGGCCTCCAACTCTGTGTGGAAACCACGTATTACCATGTTCTGGAAGCGGTCGCTCTGAATCTTTGCCCAGTTCTCCACCTCGTTTGAGGGAATGTCCTCCACATAACAAGTCACATCCTCGCTGGTGTAGGCATTGGTACCCTCGGCACCAATGGCGGCCATCAGCTTGTCGTACTCATTAGGAATGAAATACTGTGCGGCCAATTGGCTCACCGAATCAATCCCGTGATAAGCCATACGGCGTTCCTCAGGATCAGTCATCTTGCGGTACTCCTCATAGCGAGCCTCAATGTCGTCAAGCAAAGGCTTCTCAGCCTCCGGGTCGGTCACACCGAACTTCGAGGTGCCCTTGAACATCAGGTGCTCCAGATAGTGGGCCAAGCCCGTTGTCTCGGCTGGGTCGTTCTTCGAGCCTGTGCGCACGGCAATAAACGTCTGTATGCGCGGTTCCTCCTTGTTCACAGAGAGGTAGACTTTCAACCCATTCTTCAGCGTATAGATACGTGTCTGGGCCATGTCGCCCTTCACTTCCTCATACTTGTACTTGCTGCATCCAACCAGCACCAGGGCCAACAGCCCGAAAAGAAAAAATCTTGCTTTCATTGTTTGTATTTTTGCTGTAATAGGTTATTATTCAAAAATCACGTGCAAATTTACAATATTATTTCCAAAATAAATACTTCTTGGGATAATTATTTATTCACAAAACACCTTTGTTCAGTTATTTGTAGAAAATGAAAGGGGAAGCAAAGACGCCTCCCCTTCCTTATTCATCGTTCCGTGACAGAAAGAATCAGTTCTCGTAATCGATCTCGTGGTCGAGCTTGGAAAGGAAGTCCTCGTAGACCTCTCTCTCCACATCGCCCATAGAAAACTCTTTGTCGGCATCCTTGCGGATTTCGGCAATCCAGGCACGGCGGGCACGAACATAATCCTCGCGGATGCGCTCGCAGGCAGCCTCGTCAAGTTGGTCGAGATGATAGTAGTCGAGAATGAGCTGATAGCTCCATGCCCAACGGAAGTCACTGTAGTTCCTGTTGATATCCTCGAAACGGTCGAGCACCTGCGAGATATTCTCAATAGAGCCCTCCTTGATGTCGTTGATCAGGCGCTGCTCCTCGGAAGCTGGCAGCAGCAGTCCGCTAAGGTCGCACCACTCGCCCTTGCCGATTTCGGAAGTCGGCTTGCCGAAGAAGCCTTCCTTCTGGGCGCGCTTGAGCACGGCACCCATGTAGATGCGCAGGGCGATGTCATAGTATTTCAGACCCTTCTGAAGCGAAGAAGCATTGATGACATATTCATGGAAGTTGTAGGTGGTGACATTGTCGCCCGATGCTGCACGCAGGTTCTCCAGAATCTTGATGCCTTGCAGAACCTCGCCGACGGTGAAGGGCGAGAGCCAGTCGAAGTTGATGATGGACTTCTTCGACTGCTTCGAACGCTTGTCGCGCTTGGGCCATTTCTTGATGTCACGATAGAGTCCCACGGTGGTGATGTTGCGGCCAGGCACCAGATACATGGTCTCGCCGTAGGCAATGAGGTAACTGAAGGGCAGACAGCGCGTGTCGGGATGGTGCATCAGCTTACCCATACAGACACTGAAAGCACCGATGGTGGCCGGCATCAGGATATAGGAGCCTGAAGCCGTCTTGGTGCCTCGCTCCAAAGTACCCCAGTGCAGGGGGCCCATCTTGTAGGCGTGGTTCGAGAAGTTGGTGTTCGAGCCGGCATTGTAGAAGGAGAACTGTCCGCCAATGAGCAGGCTTGACTTGTGGTGAGAGGCCGAGAACGGGCCGCAGAAGGCAGCGCAGGCCTCACCGTTGGCCATGAAGGAATTGGCAAAGAAGAGGCTGGCCTCAGCGGTGAAACCGTTAGTGATCTGGCATGCCTCGCCCACGAAGCAGTCCTGCATCTTCACCGAGTTGTTGATGGAGCAGCCGTCGCAGATAATGGAGTTCTCACAGATGACACCCGTGCCGATGTAGACCGAAGCATCCTCACTGCTGAGGATGGTAGACTCGGAGAGACGGGCGGCACCGTTGATTTCGCAATCGCCCTTGATGACGGTATTCGTAATCTCCTTCGTGTTGATAATCTTCACATTGTTGCCAATGATGCCGCGGTCGGGAGTCGAGATGCGCACCTCGTCGTCGATGAGCTGGTGCAGGCGGCGGGTAAGCTCCTTGTCCTGACTGTATTTCACCATGAAAGCAGCCAACTGCGAGTTCAGCTCACGGAAAAGCGTGATGTTTCCGTCGCCCATCTCGTTGAGCACAGAGATGGTGGAACCGGCTCCGTAGGTGGCTCCCTCAGTGGTTTCGATGGTGGAAATATTGGAGATGTAGCAGTCGTCACCAATGGTGTAGTTATTGATGAAGTTGCCGATTTTCTCTATCAGGCAGTCATTGCCCACCGTGACATTTCGCAATGTGGCATCGTTGATGCCCGAATGCTTCATAAAGCCCTTGCTGACCTCGACTTTCTTCTCGAAAGAGCCGAGGCGGATATCTCCATAGAAGATGACACGATGGAAGTTATACGGTCTGAATTTTTCGGCCACTAAGACTCGTGACCAGTCCTCTGCCCAACAGACGTTCTGTTCGAGCACCTGAATCTCCTCTTGAGTTAATTGTCTGTAATTCATTGTTCTTTGTGTTTGATGTAAGATGTGTGGGGTTGAACATGAGCCCCCTAACTTAGGGGGTTAAAAATCCTCTATTGTAGGATACAGAAAATCGTTATATGGATATTTCTGCACATGGAGTTCGCGCACCTTTTTATATAATAACGCGCGAAGCGCGTCGATATTGTCCCGTTCGCGAGCCGAAATGAAAAGACAGTCGTCCTGCATCTTGGCCATCCATGTGCGTTTCAGGTCGTCGAGCGAGATATTCTCACGGGTAGGCTCGGTCAGGTCGTCCTCATCCTGGGGAGTCCATGTGTAGGCATCGACCTTGTTGAAGAGCAGCAGACTGGGCGTCTCGGCACATCCAAGGTCGGCGAGTGTCTGCTCCACCACTTTGATCTGCTCCTCAAAATCGGGATGCGAGATGTCGACGACATGTACCAACAAGTCGGCTTCGCGCACCTCGTCGAGGGTCGACTTGAACGACTCCACAAGGTCGGAAGGCAGTTTGCGGATAAAGCCCACCGTGTCGGCCAACAGGAAGGGCAGGTTGTCAATCGCCATCTTACGCACAGTGGTGTCGAGGGTGGCAAAGAGCTTGTTTTCGGCAAACACTTCGCTCTTCGTAAGCAAGTTCATCAGCGTTGACTTACCCACATTGGTATAGCCCACAAGAGCCACACGAATCAGTCGGCCACGGCTCTTTCGCTGCGTGGTCTTCTGCTTGTCAATCTCGGCAAGGCGCTGCTTCAAGAGCGTGATGCGCTGCAAGATGATACGGCGGTCCATTTCCAATTGGGTCTCACCGGGGCCGCGCAGTCCCACGCTGCCCTTTCCGCCACCTGAGCCAGAGCCGCCGCCCTGACGTTCCAAGTGGGTCCACAGGCGTTGCAGTCGGGGGAGCATATAGCGATGCTGTGCCAATTCCACCTGTGCCTTGGCTTCAGCAGTCTGGGCACGCATGGCAAAGATGTCGAGAATGAGCGAAGTGCGGTCGAGGATCTTCACTTGCAGTTCCTTCTCAATGTTACGGATCTGCTTGGCCGACAGCTCGTCGTCGAAGATCACCATACCGACAGGCTCGCCTTCGCCCTCTTCGTATGCATCTTCCTGTTCTTTGATGTATTGCTTGATTTCGAGCAGTTTTCCACTTCCCACGTAGGTGGTCTGACTGGGGCCGCCCACCTTCTGCGTGAACCGCCTGACCGTGCGGGCACCTGCCGTATCGGCCAGAAATTCCAGCTCGTCCAGATACTCCTTGGTCTTCGCTTCGTCTTGTTCTTGGGTAATCAGTCCCACAAGCACAGCCGTCTCGGCTTTTGCCTCAGATATTACAAATTCTTTCAATGTTCAATTCTCAATAATCAGTTATTAATATCTCCCAACTAAAGTCCAAACAAAAGCCTCTCACCCCCGTCAGTACCACTGCACAGAGTTGGAATAGCTGCTGCGCTTGTCGTACTTCAAGGCATCGGCCAGTGTGGAGGCATTGCAGCGGAACGAGAAGTTGTAGCTGGTGTAAGGTGCCAGCACCACTGAGCACGACATGTTGAAACAGTGCAAGTCGCGTCCGAGCGAGGCAGTGGTCATTGAGATCTTCTTGTTCTCGAAATCATAGCCCGACGAGAACGAGATGTTCCATCCGTCGCTCAGCCGGACATTGCCGCTCACATTCAGGTTCTGTGTGAACTTATAGGGATAGCGCATCGTTTTGTAGTTGAACTTCGACTTGTCGACATTCTCGCGCATGGTGATGCCGTAGCCAAAACTGAGCGACCACGGCAGCGAGTACTCCATGTAGCCATCCTCGTCGGTCTCAGCCTTACCGGCATCCTTCTTCCGTGCGCCATGCCTACCGGCATCAAGCTCTTTGTCTATGTTGGTCTCGGCATCGTTCAGCTCCTCCTGATTCACGTTCTCTTCATCGTCGTCCTTCTTGACGCGTTCTCCCTTCAACCACTTGATGATCTTGCTCACTTTCTCGTTGCTGATGGTATAGGAGATATTCTGCGACATGCCCTGGAACCGGCCTATCTTGCCTTTCTCCCAATAAGTGGTGTGCTCGCTGACACGCGGCGTGGCCCCTACAGAGTCGGCCTCATAGACATAGCTGGCAAAGACGGCGTTCATATTGAACGTGTAGCTCTTCGTCAGTTTCAGTCGGAGGCGCATGCTCAAGTCGCTCCACGGACGTATGTCGGCAGCCATATTGTAGGACATCGAGGCACCCAGTTCGTCCAGGATGCTGATTTTCTTGAAGCCCGTAGAGTCGTCCTCGCTCTTCAGCTTCATCTCCACGTTGTTGCTCACATCGAACGAGATGCTTCCAGTCTTTCCCTTGCCCGGCACGCCATAGAGCTGGCCTTGGTAGGGCGAATACTCCACAAGCGTCACGTTGCCCTTGGCATCAGTTTTCTGATAGCTCTCATAATAGCCGTAGCGCGAGGCACTGAAGTCGGGCGCATAGCTGAAACTGATTTGTGGGGAGAAGACGTGACGGATAGCCTGTATCTTGTCGCCGAAGAGCTTTCGTGAGGGGATGTAGAAACCGTAGAGCTTGGTCGATGCGGAAAGGGAGAGGTTCCAGTTGTACACGTTATAGAAACCGTATGTGGTATCGGCGACCTCCTTCTGTTCGACCGCGTCCCAACTGCGATACACCTTATTCGTATAGGTGCGGTCTACGATATTGACCGACGGGTTGATGTTGATGTAGTTCAGCAGAACGAAGTTGCCGCTCAGGGGGATGTTGTGCTGCATGCCGTTCCGCCAGTCCTTAATCAGGTTAGAGTGCATGAGCTTGCTCTCCTTTGTGGAGATGGAGTTGCTGAAATGGCCCGTATAACTCATCGACAGCTTCTCATACCATTTTTCCTTACCCACCATCTTCTTGCGCTTGAAGGGATAGAAACGCGAGATGCTGATGTTCAGGTCGGGGAGGGTCATGGCTATCGACGAGTCGCGCATGTTCTGCGACAGGTTCATGGTCGTCGAGAGTGTCAGGCCGATACTCGAGAAGCCCGTACTGTAACTGACCGACGACGTGCGCGTAGACTGTGTCATGGCCTGTGGATTGTACATCGAACTAAGGTTGTTACGCTCATAGCTCGACGTGGCGAAGTTCACCGATGCCGAAAGGTTCGAGTAAGGATTGGCTTTCGAGTCCTGACGGTGGCTCCACTGTATCTTGAAGCTGGTCTGCTTCGTGTAGTCTGGCATGTTCTTCTCGCCATTGATGGTATTTTGGTAACTGCCGTAGAAAGAGCCGCTGTAACGATAGCGTTTCCTGTAGTTCGACGATGCCGAGAGGCCCCACGAGCCTTTGGTGTAGATCTCGCCAATGAGTTTCAAATCCATCTGGTCGCTGAGGGCGAAATAGTAGCCGCCATCACGCAGATAGAAACCGCGCTCGGTCTCGTCGCCATAGGTAGGCATGATGAAACCGCTGCTATAGCTTTTGGTAAAGGGGAAGAAGCCGTATGGAACGGCAAAGGGAACGGGCACGTCGCACACCACGAGATAGGCTGGACCAAAGACCACATCCTTGCCCGGACGCACCTTGGCACGCGAAAGAGCTAAATAGAAATCGGGATGCGGATCGTCGCATGTAGTGTATTTACCATGACGCAGGTACAGGTTGCCCTCACTGTCACGCTTCGACAGTTCACTGGTCAGGAAACCGTCTTGCTGCTCGGTGTACACATCCTGAATAAGGCCCTTCTTGGTCTTGAAGTTGAAGGCCATCGTGTCGCTCTCGTAGGTGTCGCTGCCCATCTTGAATACGGGCATTCCTTTCATGCCACTGACCGCTGTCGTATCAATGGCACCCGTGGCATGCACCACCGAGGAGTCCAGATTCAGGGAGATCTTCTCACTCTGCAAGTCCATATCCTGATATTTCACGTTCGACGAGCCGTAAAGGAAAGCCATACCCGAACCTGCTTCGTAAATGAGTGAGTCGCTGGCCGAGAAGGTCACGGGGGAGTCGATGCCGTTCTTGCGCTGACGGTTCAGGCTGTCGGCCTGCAGCGAGTCCTCGACGGCCTTGTTGTGCTTCCAAATGGCAAGCTCCAACGAGTCCATGTGCAGGGTGTCTGAGCCGTCTGCGGATGATGTCAGCAACGAGTCGAAATTCAGCCTGTCAATCGTCCCAAGAACGGGAATCTGTGCCTGATTGTCGGACATCGGCAAATGAGCAGGCAGCAAAGGCTTCAGGACCGAATCGAGCCGTTGCTGCCCATCCGTTCCTTTTTGACTGCCTCGCATTCTGCTCGTCGAATTCTCGTATCTCGAATCCCCATAGCTCCCAGCCAGCACACAGAGGAAGGCAAAGAGCATCAAAAGAATGACCGACTTTCGTTTCACGCCTGCAAAAGTACGAAAAAGAAGTGAAGAGTGAAGAATGAAGAGTGAAGAATTTGCTTCCGCTCTACATTAATTAACAGAAAAAAGGGCAATGGAAAAACCATTGAAACATCACCATTTTACAAAGTCGTCGACTTTGTGTTACAAACTCGTCGAGTTTGTGTTACAAAGTCGACGACTTTGTAACTCCATTTGAATTGAATGGTGAAACGGTTCAAAAAGGTTCGAATTTCCTTGCCCAATCCATGAAAACCTCAACGCCCTCACGACCGAATTTCTCAAGGCTCTGTGCAGTCTCCTCCACTGTGCTCACCCGGTCGGGTTTCGACTTCGAATAGAACTTGTCGGCATAGCAGACCAACTGTTCCTCAAGGGTCTCAGGCACAAAAAATCCGCTCTCCACCAGTTCAGGCGGCAACAGCGGCTCACCCTGCTTGTCCAAAGGAACACTCCTCAATCCTGTTCCCGTATGCCGTTCGCACACACGGGCATGCCGCTCATAGCCCTCTTCCCTCAGAATGCGTCCGCCTATCAGTCCATGCCGCAGGTAGTGTTCCTCACCATTACAAAAAATACTGGGTGCATGACACCAGCGGATGCCGATGTCGTGGAGCATCGCGGCCTCTTCCAAAAACTGTAGGTCGAGTGGCAGTTCTGGGTGCTGTCGAGCAATCTTCAGACAGCGGTCGGCCACTTGTCGGGAATGCAATAAAAGCAGACGACGCAAAGGGTCGTCTGCTTGATAGTATTGGCTGATAATTGCCTGATAGTCCATGACATGCTACTTTGCTTCACGCTCTATCCATGCCAGCACATCGCCCTTGCGCACCTTGGCACCCTGCTTGGCCTGTACGTCGACGAGCTTGCCGCCGAGGGCTGCGGGAATGGGAACAATCTCGCCCCACTTCTCCACGAGATAGCAGAAGGTCTGGCCTTCCTTGTAGGTCTGGCCGATGAACGGCTCAATGCAAGGAGCACACTCGCCGTCGCCGTTGAACTCGTAGAAAATCTGTCCGGCAGAGGGGCATACCAGCGCGTCGGCCTTGGCATGCTTGAAGGCGGCCAGCTCTTCGGGCTTCATCTTCGACCCGCCCAACTTGGCATCCTTCGCCTTCTGGATGTCGGCCAGCAACTGCTTCTTGGCCTGACCGCTCTTGAAGGGACGATACTGCTCGGGGTGCATGGCCAGCTCAAACAGCTCTTCGTTGTCCTGTCCGTAGTCCCAGCCGTTTTCGTCCATCTCTTTCTTGAACCCTTCGAGGGCATTGGGCAGCAGCGTGTGGGGATCGACATCGGTGAACTCGCGCTTCTGCGTCTTGGCCAGTTCGATGAGTTCGGGAGCGATGGTGCCAGGCACCTTGCCGCTCTTGCCGAGAATCATGCCCCAGATGGCATCGTCCATCATGGCGTAGCG
>CAMYVQ010000055.1 GCA_947302435.1 uncultured Prevotella sp.
GTGAAGCGCTCGACCTCTGGTCGCTTGCTACTGAAGGGACGCAAGAATTTGCTACTGCTTCCTCATGGTCGCCCACGACTACGATTTTTTTCAACGTGGGGCTTTCATCCACTGACAGGCTGATTTGTCCCATTACATATTCATCATCCACACAGATGATGGCTTTCACGCTGGCGCGAGTGTTACGGTACACAATATCGTGTTTGGTCAGCATGTGGGTAGCTGGAATGACCACGGCACCAAGTTTGTGAAGGGCCAGCATCACAATCCACCACTCGTAGCGGCGTTTCAGAATAAGCATCACGGGGTCGCCCTTGCCGATGCCTAACGACTGCAGATAGCTGGCAGCCTGGTCCGACTGCTCTTTCAGTTGGGCGAACGTGGCGCGGATTTCCTCACCCTTGTCGTTGGTCCAGAGCAGAGCCAGGCCGTCGGGGCGTTCCTTGGCCCATTCGTCCATTACGTCGTAGGCAAAGTTGAACTGTTCTGGGATGATGAACTCCAGGTTCTTGTTGTAGTCCTCCACAGAGGTGAAGCTTGTCTGCTTCAGGAATCTTTCTATCATTGTTTTTGTGTTATTCTACTGTGAATGCTAAGAACTTCACGGCTTTGTCGCCCACGGCGAGCATGCCATGGGGCTTTGTGGAATCGAAATAGATGCTGTCGCCCTCTTCGAGCACCATCGTCTTGCCGCCGATGTAGAGTTCCATCTTGCCCTCCAGCACGAGGTTGAATTCCTGTCCTGGATGGCTGTTTTTGTAGATGACATGGGCTTCGGGCTTTGGCTCCACGGTCACGATGAACACGTCGGCCTTATGGTTCACGAAGCCGCTCACAAGGCTCTGGTATTTGTAGGCCTTGGTACGTTCCACTGACATGCCCTGTCCTTTGCGCACCACGAAGTACGACTTCATGTGGGGAGCCTCGGCAAACATCAGTTCCTCTGCCGAGACACCGTACTTGTGGGCGATGATCATCAGTTTCGAGATGGTGATGTCGGCCTCACCCTGTTCTATCTTCTCGTATTTCTCCACGTCGATGCCGATGGTTTCGGCCATTTCTTCTACGGGAATATCGAGTACGTCGCGCAGTCCGCGCAGGCGTTCGCCAATCTGTTTCAGTTGCTCGTCTACCATAATTTTAAACTTTCAACTCTAAACTTTCAACTCTAAACTTTACTTCGCTCCTGCCTTCAGACCGCGGATCACTGCCGAGGTGAAGCCGGCATGCTCCATCTCGTTCAGTCCCTTGATGGTCACGCCGCCGGGGGTCGTCACCAAGTCGATGGCGGCTTCGGGATGCAGGCCGCTGGCTTCGAGCAGTTTCACGGCACCGAGCACCGTCTGCATCACGATGTGCTTGGCATCGTCGGCCTTGAAGCCCAGCTCCACGCCGCCCTCCGAGGCAGCCCGGATGTACCGCATGGCGTAGGCAATGCCACACGAAGCCAGCGTAGTGCCGGCAGCCAGATGGTTTTCATCGGTGATGACGGTCTTTCCCATCTGGTCGAAGATGGTCTTCACTGTTTCTGTCTGGTGCTGTGCTACAGCACCACACGGGACGAGGAAAGTCATCGAGGCTAACTGCGCAATGGCAATATTCGGGATGCAGAGGAAGAGGGGAGGGCACTGCTCGCCTAACCATTCCTTGATGCTCTGTGATTTCACGCCTGCGGCAATGACTACCAGAATCTGCTTCTGAGGGTCCAGCGCATTTTTAATGCCGATAAGGACTTGTTCCACGAGCCATGGCTTCACACAGACGAATACAATGTCAGCCTCTTTGGCAGCTTGTGCGTTATCCGTCATGGTGCGGATGCCCTGTTGGGAAAACTTTTTGAGCACAACCTCCGAGGGGTCGCTCACGATAATATGATGATTATCAAAGTAGTCGGCTTTGATAAATCCTTCTACGGTGGCACCTCCCATGGCACCAGCGCCAATCATTGAAATCTTCATCTTTAAACGTTTTATTCTATACTTTCAACTCAGGCCTCTTCCGGTTTTACTCTAATCAACCTCTCAATAAAATCATCAGCTTCTGCTTTCGTGAGACACAGAGGAGGAAGCAGACGTAGGATGTTTTGTCCTGCACAGCCAGTGAAGCAGTGCTCGTGTTTAATGAGGGGCTTGCGTACCATTGTGTGGGGCATGTCCAGTTCGATGCCAATCATCAGACCGCGACCGCGTACTTCCTTGATGTGCGAACTTCCTATTCCACGAATGCCGTCCATCAGATAGTCACCTGTGATGCGGGCATTCTCTATGAGTCCCTCATCTTCAAAGACATCAAGCACAGCCAATGCTGCTGCACAAGCCAGATGGTTTCCGCCGAACGTTGTACCTAACTGTCCATAGACAGGCTCGAAATCGGGAGAAATCAGCACGCCGCCCATTGGGAATCCGTTGGCAATTCCTTTCGCCACGGTGATAATGTCGGGCTTGATGCCTAACCACTGGTGGGCGAAGAATTTACCACTACGACCGTATCCACACTGAATCTCGTCGCAGATGAGGGTGGTGTGGTATCGTTTGCAGGCGTATGCCAGTTTCTGAGCGAACTCTGGTGTGGCCATCTGAACACCACCAACACCTTGAATGCACTCCAAGATAACTGCCGACACACCACCTCGTGACAATTCGCGAATCCACGGCTCTACATCGTTCAGCGGAAGGAAACGCACATGGTGGTTATCGTTTACGGGAGCCACAATCTTCGGGTTGTGCGTCACTTCAACAGCCAACGATGTGCGGCCATGAAACGAGTGTTCGCATGCCAAGATGCGTGTGGCTGTCGGATTCTTGAACGAGGCCAGCTTCAGGGCATTCTCATTGGCTTCGGCACCGCTGTTAATAAGAAACAGTTGGTAGTCTTCGTAGCCGCAAATCTTGCCAAGTCGTTCTGCCAGTTCCACTTGCAACTTGTTCACTACGGAGTTGGAGTAGAATCCAATCTTATGAAGCTGCTCCGTCACCTTCTTTATATAATGTGGATGCGAATGCCCAATACTGATGACAGCATGTCCGCCATACAAGTCCAGATACTCCTGACCCTTGTCGTCCCACACTTTGCAGCCTTCGCCCTTGACGATGTTCACATCAAAAAGGGGATATACATCGAAAAGTTTCATGTTGTTTGATGTTTATATACAGTTGCAAAGATACATCAAATAACTGACAATTCTTTATTTTCTACCGTCTTTTTGCATAAAACCGTTATTTCTTGATTTCTTTTTGACAGTTTTCGTTACTTTGTGCATGAATATGTGATGGGGACTTCCTCTATTGGTGTAATATATGTATGCTTGTTCTGTTCAGAACGCGCTGGCCTTCAATTTCAGTCCTGCCTTCTCGTCCAGGCCGAACATCAGGTTCATGTTCTGGACGGCCTGTCCGACGGCCCCTTTCAGAAGGTTGTCGATGCAGGAGGTGACGAGCAGTTTGTTGCCATATTTCTCTGCATGCACCAGGGCCTTGTTGGTGTTGACCACTTGCTTCAGGTCGATGGGACTGTCGCTGTAGTGGGTGAAGGCGGCATCCTTGTAGAAGTCCTTGTAGGCCTCGATGATGTCTTCGATGGGGGCAGGGGTCTTCACCACGGCGGTGCAGAAGATGCCACGGGCAAACGGGCCGCGGTAGGGGATGAAGTCGATGTCGGCATCCAGATAGCCCTGCACCTGCTTCAGGCTCTGGCGAATCTCTGCCAAGTGCTGGTGCTGGAAGGGCTTGTAGATGCTCAGGTTGTCCGCGCGCCATGAGAAATGGGTGGTGGCACCGGGCTTCTGTCCGGCACCTGTAGAGCCGGTGATGGCGTTGACACTCACATCTTCCTTCAGGATATTCAGATAGCCAGCCGGCAGCAGTGCCAACTGTATGGCCGTGGCGAAGCAGCCGGGATTGGCCACATTCTGTGCCTTCCGGATGTCTTCTCTGTTGATCTCTGGTAAACCATACACAAAAGACCCCTCTCTAACTCCCCCGAGGGGGAGGACAGAAGATGGGTAAGCCTCCCCACGGGGAGGTTTGGAGGGGGTTACCCTAAAATCCTGTGCCAGGTCGATGATCTTCACACGTTCGGGAATGGCGTGTTCCTTCAGGAACGCCTCGCTCTTGCCGTGGCCGAAGCAGAAGAACACGACATCGACATCGTCGAAGGGCATGGCATCGGTAAACCGCAAATCGGTGTCCCCCACCAGTCCCTCATGGACATCGCTCACCAGGTTACCTGCATTGCTCTCAGAGTTGGCAAACACAATCTCCGCTTCCGGGTGGTTCAGCAGCAGGCGGATCAGTTCACCGCCTGTATAACCGGCTGCGCCAAGAATGCCTATACGAACAGACCCTCCCCCTTGCCCCTCCCTGTGAGGGAGGGGAGTGGTTACCTTTAAATTGTTGTTGTTTCCTTTATCCATTGAAATAGTTTTCTATTTGCATTATTACATTATCAGGGCTAAAAAGAACTTCTTCATTGGTGAATCGTATGATGTGATACCCCATCCGCTCTAAATCCTGCTCCCTTGATTTGTCATCTTCTTGCTGCCGGGGCTCTGAATGGTAGCCGCCATCGATTTCTATAATAAGTCCCCCTTCGCGTGATGCAAAATCAACGATGTAATCACCAATAATGTGTTGTCGAAGGAATTTTATGCCTAATTGGTTGCCTCTGAGGTAATCCCATAGCACATCTTCGGCAGGTGTCGCATTTTTACGATTCTCTCTGGCAAACGTCTTTAGCAGTTGATACCTGTCAGGAGAAGCCGTTTTATACGCCATGTTTTAATTATATAACTGTCTGGAGACCCCGTTTTATATGTATATACTCCCCTCCCTCACAGGGAGGGGTCGGGGGAGGGTCTTCTTACCGCTCATTCGGATGCACCCCATAATACACCCTCAGCGGCGTTGAGCTCACCTTAATAAACCCTTTCGCTTCATCAGCCGTCCACCCCGTTTGGGTCTCGCCATATTCGCCGAGTTTCGACTTGGTGAGGTCGTTGACGGAATCGACACCTACGGTCTCGAAGCCGTAGGGACGCAGTTTCAGGATGGCCGTACCCGTCACGTTGCGCTGCGAAGAGGTGAGCATGGCCTCAATGTCGGGCATCACGGGTTCCATGTACTGACTCTCGTGCAGGAACATGCCGTACCAGTTGGCCACCTGATCCTTCCAGTATTGCTGCCACTTCGAGAGCGTGGACTTCTCCAGCAGGCGGTGAGCCTCGATGATGAGCTTGGGTGCGGCGGCCTCAAAGCCCACGCGGCCCTTGATGCCGATGATGGTGTCGCCCACGTTGGCATCGCGACCGATGGCATACGAGGCACCAATCTCCTCAATCTTCTGGATGGCTTTGATGCGGTCGTCGAACTTCTCGCCGTTCACGCCGACGATTTCACCCTTCTCAAACTGAATCTTCAGCAGGGCCTCAGGCTCCTTGGCTGTGACATGCTTCAAGTAGGCCTCTTCGGGCAGCCCCTGGGTGGGGTCGAGCAGCTCGCCGCCACAGATGGAAGTTCCCCAGATGCCCACGTTGTACGAGTATTTCAGTTTGGTGAAGTCGGCGAAGTAGCCGTTGGCGTTCAGATAGTCCACCTCTTCCTTGCGGGTCAGGTTGCGGTCGCGTGTCAAGGTGATGATCTCCACGCCGGGTGCCATGACGAGGAACGTCATGTCGAAGCGGATCTGGTCGTTGCCGGCACCCGTGGAACCGTGGGCGATGGCATCGGCACCGATCTCTTTCGCGTAGCGTGCGATGGCGATGGCCTGGAAAATGCGCTCACTCGACACCGAGATGGGGTAGCAGTTATTGCGCAGCACGTTGCCGAAGATCATGTATTTCAGCGACTTGGCGTAGTACTCCTGTGTCACGTCGAGGGTCACGTATTTCACGGCCCCTAACTTGTAGGCATTCTCCTCGTTCCGTTTCAGCTGCTCGGCAGAGAAACCGCCAGTATTTGCGCAAGCGGCATACACTTCATATCCTAATTCCTTGGTCAGATACATCACATTGTAGGATGTGTCCAGTCCGCCACTGAAGGCAACGACAACTTTTTTTTTCTTTTCCATTATATGTGTTTTTTATTTTGTTTCCTCTAATTCTTCCAATTGCTTGATGCGGGCAATGGTTTGTGGAGTAAGTTTTGCCGGCAACTGCTCTGTGGGGTCGAACAGCATGCCTGTGCAGATGCAGTATTTGCGGCCTGTGCGATGCAGCACGTCGACGTTGATGCAGCCCTCGCAGCCACGCCAGAAGGCCTCGTCGTCGGTCAGGTCGGCAAAGGTCACGGGCTTGTAGCCCAGTTCGGTGTTCATCTTCATCACGGCGGCACCGCTGGTCAGCGAGAAGATCTTGGCATGCGGCCAGCGTGTGCGGGCCAGCGTAAACGTCAGATCCTTGATGCGCTTGGCCAGTCCCAGTCCGCGGAAGTCAGGATGTACGATGAGGCCGCTCGTGGTCACATACTGCTTGTTGCCCCATGTCTCGATATAGCTGAATCCGGCAAAACGGCCGTCTTCTTTCCGAAGGGCAATCACTGCCTTGGCTTCAGCCATCTTGTTGGCCACATATTCGTGTGTACGTTTGGCGATACCCGTGCCGCGAACCTTTGCCGCTTCGGCTATCGTCTCCAGAATAGTATCTACATAGACCTCATGCTCAGGTCCGGCTACCATCACTTCAACCGATTCTTTATCCATGATACAATCTCCTAATTCCTAACTTCCGACTCACTTGATGTTCGGTATCACGGTACTCAGGGCATCGATGACCTCATTCTGGGGCACCCCTTCTTTCAGTACCACGAAGATGGTGTCGGCTCCGGCAATGGTGCCTAACACCTGTGTCAAGGCACTGTTGTCGATGTTCCAGGCAATGGAGCTGGCATAGCCCGGGCGCGTCTTGATGACGGCCATGTTGCCAGAGAAGTTGATGCTCATGAATCCGGGCATCTGCATCATCTCGCGCACCGTGGAGGGAGTCGACACCCGTTTGTACATCGACTCATTGGGCAGCACATAGACATAGTTGCCACCCATGGTGGCGGCTTTTGCCACCTTCAACTGTTTCAGGTCACGGCTTAGGGTGGCCTGTGTCAGTTTAAATCCCTCTTTCTGTAGGGCATTCAGCAACTCTTCCTGGCTTCCTAACTGCTGGCTGGAGATAATCAGCCTCAGTGCCTCTAATCTGTTGTTCTTGATTTTCATCTTGTCGAATACTCTTTCTCCTTTGAAAAGTGGAATATTTATACAAATTTAGGGTGCAAATTTAGTAATTATTCTGTTTTTCACCAAATTTTTTAGTGTTTTTGAGAATGAAAATGCTATAGAACATATAATGAATCAAGACAAAGGGCTGGATAGCGGACAAAAATGGCCTGGTCATGAAAGAATAGCCGTTTGACCGTTCATTTCAAACCGTTTTACAAAGTCGTCGACTTTGTGCGACAAACTCGTCGACTTTGTGACACAAACTCGACGACTTTGTAAACTCATTTGTTTTGAATGGTTTTGTGAACGATGATCTGTGCGAATGAAAACGGCACTCACTGCCTTTCCGCAATGAGTGCCGTTCTTTTTTGTCTAATCGTTTAATCGTTTAAACGTTTAATCGTTTAAGAATTATTTTACCACCTTCTTGCCGTTGATGATGTAAAGGCCCTTCTGGGCGTTCATCACCTGCTGGCCGTTCAGGTTGTAGATGCCCTCGGCCTTCTTATTGGCGTTCACGGTCTGAATGCCAGTGGGAGTTTCCTCTCCGGTAGGAATCTCGATGACCTCGGTATCTTCGTTAGCATCGTCGAGGGTCACGACAACGCTGTTGATCTGTGTGTTGGCGGCAACAGCCAGGATCAGAGCGGTAGCATTGCCTTCCCACTCGCCCTTTGCAGCCTCTTCGCCGTTGAAGGTGTTGCCACTGTTCCACTTGGCACTGTTGAACACGGCCTTGACAATAGCCTTGCCTTCGGGAGCCTCGATGAACATCTGGCCACCGTACATGCGGAGCTGAGGACCGTTAGCGGTACCCCAGAAGCGGTTCGGGTTTCTGCCTTCGCATGGGGTAATTGTCATGGTTACACCATCCTGGGAGATCGTCTTGTTTTCAACAATATCACCATCTGTAGCACCGTCGTTATCGGAAACTGCAAACTCGGAAGCGTTGAAGTCGAAGGTTGTCTCAGTGGTGGTGGGCATGTTGCCAACCTTCTCAGCGGTAGCAGTGATTTCCTTGGTCTCCTCGTTGAAGGTGATGGTCACATTGTAGACACCATCTTCAGCAATGTCCAGTACCCAGTTGTTTTCGGGATAAGCTACCTCCCAGCTATGATTCTCCACAACCTTGAACTGAATAGAGCCTGCGGCCAGCTCCACGTTGGCGGCACTCCACTCATAGAGACCTGTCTCTTGGTTCAGCACCATTTCGGTAGCGGTAGCAGCGGGATCCCATGCAGCACCGAACAGGTTGTCGGTGCCGGCAATAGAGTAAACCGTGGGAATCACGATGTCGGCAGTCTTCGTAGCGGTAGCGACAATGTCCTTCGTCTCTTCGTTGAAGGTGATGGCTACGGTGTAGATGCCGTCGCTCTCGATGTCCAAAACATAGTCCTCTGAGGGATATGCCTCGTCCCATGCGTGGTTCACCACAACCTTGAACTGAATAGAGCCTGCGGCCAGCTCCACGTCGGCAACACTCCACTCATAGAGACCCGTCTCTTGGTTCAGCGCCATTTCGGTAGCGGTAGCAGCGGGATCCCATGTGGCACCGAACAGTGATTCGAGAGAACCGGCGATAGAATAGACGTTGGCAGGCTCTACCACAGGAGCCTTCTCGGTGATTTCGTAAATGTAGCAACCCTGTGCAATCTCAGGAGTCACAACACTATTCTTCACATACTTCTGAAGCTTGCCAAATACGACAACCTGGTCGCCAACAGCAATTTCGTCTTCGCTGGTGAACATCTGGTTGTTCAGGCTATAGGCGCGATAAACGGTAAGGCCCTCTTCGGCATCCTTAGTGTCGGCAATCACAAAAGTTGCATTGCCGTAGCTGCCAGTATCAATACTGCTAATGCTGATGATATAACCCTGTACGAAATAGTCGCTTTCAGTTTTTGCACCGTCTGCCAAATCTTCAATTACTGTGAGGGCATCGGCAACGGAAGTATAAGTGATAGCATTGATGGTGTAGGTCTCTTCTACCACTTCGCTCATTGTGATGTCGCAGCTCTCGTCGACGGCGTAAGCCTTCACGGTAGCAGTTTCAGTCAGCACGATAGGCTCGGTGTATTCAATAGCAGCCTCGATGTTGTCGCCAGTGGTGTAGTAAATCTTGGCATCGGCATTCTTGTGGCTCAGGGTCACAGTCACGCTCTCATAGAAATTACCACCCGTGGGGCTGAAAACAGGTTTGGCAGCTTTGGTCTGAACACTTTCACCACCGATTGTTGCTTCGATTGACTTTACACGCCAATGGCCAGAGCCGGAAGGACGTGTGAACACAACTTCCTCGGCACTGCCAGTCCAGACACCAGTCTCAACGTCGTATTCGCCTTCGCTGACCACATTGGCGTCAGTTGGCTTGTATGAGCCGTCGAAGGTGATGGTGATAGCGGTGAGATTGCCACTCTTGGCTGCGATGGTCATGGTGCCGCCACTATACACACGGATGCCGGCACCCCCCGTGTAGTACTTTCCGTCATTGCCTCCACCGGCAAAAGTAACAGTGAAGTCATCGCCGTCGAACGGGTCGGAATACTGAATACCGTTCTCAAGTCCCAAATCGCCAAAAACGATTGAACCTGCAAACACTGTTCCGCAAAGCATCATGAGCATGCTCAGCAGTGAAAAACGTAATGTTTTGTTCATAATGATAATGTTTAAGTTAATAAATAAAATTAGTAATAATCATCAATGGCAAAGATACGAAAAAAAGCAATACGTGGTACGCCATTCGTATATATTTAATGTTTTATAACATAAGACGGTGTCCATCATGAGATGAACACCGCCCCTTTAAGTATTCAGATTTTCAATCTTCAGTCTTTCACGACTTTCTTGCCGTCAACAATGTAGAGACCCTTCTTGGCTTTCGTCACTTGCTGTCCGTTCAGGTTGTAGATGGTGTGGCTGTCCTGAGTGTTGCCGGCCTCGCGTATGCCGGTGACAATCTCGTTGCGCTCAAGATAGCAGGCCACGTTGTAGCCGTTGGCCAGCAATCCGTTGGGGCTGAAGGTGAAGGTGATGTCGTAGACACCGGCCTCGTTCACCCCATAGTCGGCATTGTTGCCGTTGAAGCCCCAGTTGGGAGCATACCAGCTGTGGTCGGCCACCACCTTATAATAAATAGTACCTATTCCCAAGTCCACTTTCTCGTAGGTCTTGGTGTACAGGCCGTTGTCGCCCTTCACCATGTCGTTGGCCTCAAGGGTGGGATCCCAGCTCGTACCGAAGATGACATCTTCTGCACCGCCCTCAGTCGTATTGAAGGCACCGGCCACGGTGTAGGTCTCTGTCTCTGCCGGACCGTAGTAGGTCAGCTGGAAGTTGTCGAAGATCACCCACTGGTTCGTGCCCTCGCCCTTCACGCCAATCACGATCTCGCCGTTGCTGTAGCACTTGAACTCGATGGGCTCGATAGTGTACAGACCGGCGGTGAACGAGTTGGAAGCCGTATTCATGCTGCTCTCGTT
Source organism: uncultured Prevotella sp. (assembly GCA_947302435.1). Classification (GTDB taxonomy): domain Bacteria; phylum Bacteroidota; class Bacteroidia; order Bacteroidales; family Bacteroidaceae; genus Prevotella. The sequence goes on from CAMYVQ010000055.1 coordinate 10,683, forward strand.
TTCATTTCCTAAAGGAACATCGGCATAGATTCCGTTGGCGAAGAACTGTGGAACAGCTTCTTCATCGCTGCCCTGACGGTAGAAGCCTTGAGCGGTCATCTTGTAGATACCGGCAGGTGCGCCTTGGATGGTCTGGCTGATGGTGAACGTGGAGTGATAGCTCTCGGCGCAGTTGTTCGTCTCGTTGCCACCGCTGATGTTCCAGTTGGTGCAGTCGTCGCTGATGTTCCATGCGTAGTTGCGTCTGTCGTTACGGTTGAAGTTGGCACCCTTGATGAGGAAGGTGGCATCCACGCCGTTCTCAGCCGTGGCGGCATTCAGGCTCTCCATGCGTTCAGCCGTCAGACTCTCGGCGGTGATGAACATCCATTCCGTAGGCTCGTCGGTCATGATGAGGTTGTCGTCGTCATCCACGCCAATGTATTGCGTGCCGTTGCCGATGGCGTAGGAGTCTTCGCCCGTCCGCTCCAAGCACCAGGCGTAGGGCGTGCTGTCCATGTAGAGGTTGCTGCCTAAGAACTCGTTGTTGCCGCCGTTCGATACCTGGGAGTCGAAGTACACCTTGTTCTCGTCGGCAGTAACGATCAGGTCCAGACCGGATTCGTTCACGATGCCGCGTGTTCCATAGTCGTGACCGGCTGCCATATACTTGCCATTCTGAGCCTGAACGTAGTAAGTGCCGTTCAGAACGATATAGTTGGCCTCCTTGAATATTTGGATGGCTGCCTCCATCTTGGCAATCTCGGCTTCAAACTCGCTGATGTTGAGCTTGTTGCTGTTCAATGCAGTGTTGGCGGCATCGATGGCTCCGTTCAGCTCTGCATGGCCGTATGGCTTGTACGGGTTTTCGGAAAGTTCCAGTGCCAGGTCAATCAGTGCTTCCATCTTGGCTTTGTCCTCGGCATAGACCTCCTTGGCGGTGGTGAACCATGTGAGCTGATAGATCTGCATGGTGTGCCAGTTGGTGCCGGCCTTGGCCTTGCCCATGCCGAGCTTGATTTCGCCGTTGGTCACTTCCACGTCGAACTGACGGAAGTCGTTGGTTGTGGTAGAGGTGGCGATGTGGGCGGTGATGAAGGCCTGCTGCTCGTTGGCAAACACGTAGGCCACATCCTCGGCACCTTCCTCCATGTCGCTCGCAAAGCCGCGTCCGCTGGTGTAGAAGGCGTTGCCATAGAAGCCCACCTTGTACTTGCCGTTGGTCAGGCCGGTGATGTCCTGATAGATAATCTGGCCTGTGGTGTTCACGGTCTCCTCGTAGTTCTCGGCCAGGTTGGCGGTGCGGCCGTCATAGGTCGTGATGGCGGGTGCGAACTGTGTGGCGCAGACACCGGCAGCTGCGTTGCCGGTGAACTTCTTCCATCCGTCGGTGGCCACCTTGGCTGTCTCGTCCTTCTCCTGGTCGGCATTGTCGGCCTTGAACTGTTCGATGGCTGCCTGCAGCCCGCTGTCGTCACCGCTCTCGACGGCGTGGTCGATGGCATCGCGCAGCTTGCCCACGGCCACTGCGTCGTCATCGGCGGCAAGTTCCCTGGCCATGTTCAGCACGTCGGGTCTGATCACGCCGTAGCTGTAGGTGCCACCGTCTTCAAACACGAGGTCGGCAGTCTGGTTGCCTTCGCCGCCGTTGCCGTTGTTGAAGATGATGTAGCCGGGAGCCGTCTCGGCCTCCACGGTGTAGGTATAGACATCATACACCACGTTGTCGATGGTCGTCGTGCCGGTCTTTGCAATCTGCTGGCCGGGCCATGCGCCGTTCATCTTGGGATCGAAGGTGTAGGCATACACATTCTCCCACTGGGCACCGTTGATAAAGTTGGCGGTATAGGTGGGGTACTGAATGGCCACGGTGTAGTCGTAGAAGTCCCTGTAGCAGTTGTCGTAGTCGTTGTATTCGGTGAAATCGCCCTCGCTCTTATAGACGACAATGAACCAGTAGCTACCGCTTTCGAGACCTTCAACGTCGATGTCGACGGTCTTGGTCTCACCTGCCTCGATATGGACGCTGGTGATAGTACTGGTGGCATAATACCAGCTGTCGCCTGTGCGTGCCCATGCCCATGTCTTGAGGTCGTCGTCGTAGGCATATTCACTGTTGTTGGTCACCGTGAGCTGTAGCTTGGCGGTGCTTTCATTGATCACGCCGTCTACGGCATTGGTCACGATGCCGTTGCTGAAGCTCAGGCTGTAGCTCTTGGCGGCGGTGACTTCCACGCTCTTCGAGGCCAGCTCATGGTACTCTTGTGTCCATTCTTCCTGCTCGTTGTAATAATAGGTGTAGTAGCCCACGGAGAGATTGTAGGTGCCGGTTTGGTAAGGCGTGAACGTCATCTCGATGGTTTCGCTTGAGCCGGCCTCTACCTCGAAGTATCGTCCGCCTACATCATCGCCGTTCACTCGTAGGAAGAGTTCTTTCTTGAAGAAGGAACCGTTGTTCTGGATGGTGGTGACGGTCGTCAGGCTGCTGCCTGCCTGCTTGCTGCCGCTCACCTCCATGTTGCCGCTCAGGTCGATGGTGGGCGACTGCAGGGTCATCACGTTGCCATTGATGGTGGCGCTGATATAGTAGTCGTAGCCGTTTTTGTTGATATACCATGTGTTGGTGTTCGTTTCGCGGCTGATGGGGGTGATCGTATAGGTGCCGTTGGGCAGGGCAGGCACATCGATATACAGGCCGATGCTGTTCCATCCCCATCCAGAGCCGAGCTGCTGGTCGCTATAGATCCATTCGGCATATTGCAGTTCGCCATTAGCGTTGAACAGTCCTACACCAATGTCAAAGGTGTATTCCTTGTTCATGCTGTTGTAGATGGAAGTGGTGAGGTTGATGGGGAACACACCGTTGTCGAGTGTCACGCTGGTCTGCTCGGTTGTCACGCTGTAGGTGACCATCTTCGCCTCTACAATGGGTGTCACGCCCGTGTTGGGCTGTGCGTTGATCATGGCATCCTGTCCGTAGCTGTAGCCGTCGGTGCTCGAGCTGGCTCCGATGCCGCTGTTGCTGCCGGGATCGAGGATGGAGAGCAGGAAGTAGCCGTCGCAGCTGCCGCCCCAGCCCCAGTTCACATGGAACAGGCCTTCCTTGTCGTAGCCGTCGATGACGAAGGCATGGCCGCCGCCTGTCGATTGTCCGCTGTAGTACACGGGCCGCTTGTTGGCCAGTTCATTGTAGATCAGGTTGTCCCAGTCGCGGGCGCGATAGTCGCTGCGGCTGGCCAGTGTGGTGGCCTCGTCGTAGTCGAAGTAGTCCTTGAAGGCCGTTGGCACCAGCGACGAGCTGGCACCGCTCGCTCCGCTGGTGTAGTTCATCCTGACGGAAGAGCCGCAGAGCTGCATCAGTGTGGCCACGGCATTCTTCTCAGTGGCCGTCTCGCTGCCATTGTATTCGTAGAGCATCTCGTTCCAGTCGAGGGTGGTGATGCCGATGGCATCTACATGGATGCCCTGTGTGCTGGTGTAGAAATCGGGAATCTCGGCAATGGTCTGGGCCGGGTGCTTGTGGTAGAACAGCACCTGGGCCATGGCGGTGGCCACGCAGCCCGTCACCGAGCGCACGCCGTTGTCGAGCGGGCACTGGTCGTTGTAGGGTGAGCCTTGGTTCCACTTGGTTCGCAGCAGGGGTTTCACGGCGGCATGCTCGTCGAGCACGGGAGCCTTGGCACTGCGTGTCGGGTGCTGCTCCATCCAGGCGATCTGGTCGGCATACTTCTGTAGCCATGCCTGCATGTTCTCAGGCACGTCGTTCTTGTCGAACTGTCCGTCGTCGGCATAGCCTAAAATGGCCGGTGTGCGGTCGTCGCCGCTCACCACAACGAAGCCCTGCCGCTCGCCCACGTTGAACACGTAGTAGCTTTTGGCATCCTTGGCCAGTGTGAGTGGTGCGTTCTTGATCGGCATGCGCTTGCCCGGCATGGGCTGTGCGGCTTGCTTGTTCAGAAACTGCAAGGCTTTTTGCTGGGCCTCTTCGCGGCTCACGTTCTCCGCCCATGTCAGTTGGCTAAGCAACAGGCAGAATAGAAAAAGGATTGTTTTTCTCATAATGTTATTGGTATTAAGTAAGATGAATGATGTTGTAATTTTTGCTAAGTATTTTCTGATGCAAATGTATGCAATATTCCTTAAATCACCAAATAATTCAATATAAAAAGCGGCACCCACCGCTCTGTTTTGCGATGCGTGCCGCCTGTTTGTTTGTTTAATCGTTTAAACGTTTAATCGTTTAATCGATTCATCATTATTTTACCACCTTCTTGCCGTTGATGATGTAGAGGCCCTTCTGGGCGTTCATCACCTGCTGGCCCTTCAGGTTGTAGATGGTCTTGTTCTCAGCCTTGACGCTTACCTCGCTGATGGCATCAACGATCGGATCTTCGGTCTTGCCGAAGTAGGTCAGGCGGAAGTTGTCGAAGATGACCCACTGATGCGTTGCAAGGGTGTAGATACCGACATAAATCATGCCGTCTTCCTCAACAGTGAACCGGATAGGCTCGATGGCGTACAGACCTTGGCTGAAGGATGCAGAAGCGTCTGACATGCTGTTCTCTTCGCCTGCCTTCACGGGAACGTCGCCATTCACGCCGTTGGCAAAGAACTGTGGAGCAGCTTCTTCGGGTGTCACGGTTACCTCTTCGCCAGTCTCTGGGTCTATGGTTGTTTCGCTTGTGTCGTCCTGGCGATAGAATCCCTGTGCGGTCAGCTCATACTCACCGGCGGGGGCACCGCTGACGGTCTGCTTGATGGTGAAGGTGCTGTGGTAGCTCTCGGCGCAGTTGTTCACCTGGTTGCCGCCGTTGAGGTTGCTGTTGGTGCAGTCCTCGCTCACCTCCCAGGCAGCTACGCGCTGGTCGTTGCGGTTGAAGTTCGGGTTCTGCAGCAGGAATGTGGCATCCACGGGATTCTCAGCCGTGGCCTCTGCCATCTCTTCCATGTGCGTTTCCATCACACCCTGCTTCGAGACGATGATGAACTCGCGTGGTGTGTCGCTCAGTACGAGGTTGTTGTCGTAGTCAATGTTGATGTACTTGCCACTGTTAGGCTCTAAAATGTAGAAGCCGAAGCCCCGGTACAGAAGTGCCCATCCCCATTCCGAGCTGTCCATGTAGAGGTTCTCGCCGAGGAAGTGGTTGTTGCCACCATTGTTCACGCGGCTGTCGATGGTCACGGTACGGCTCTCTGAGTATGGAGTCAGGGTCAGGTCGAGACCGGTCTCGTTCACGATACCGCGTGTGCCATAGTTGTTACCGGCAGCCATCATCAGGCCGCTCTCAGCATCGATGATATAGTATTCGCCGGCAGCGAAGTTAATGTAATAGTTGGCTTCCTTGAAGCTCTTAATAAGAGATTTCATGTTTCCGATGGCAGCCTCGATTTCTTTGTTGTTGTACATGTTGCTGCTCAGGGCGGGTTTCACACCGGATACAAGGATCTGAAGAGCCTCCTTACCCTCAGTCATGTTCTCGTCGGCTAACAGTGCCTCAGCCTCGGCAATGACAGCAGCCAGCTCAGCCAGATTGGCGGCATAGAGTTCCTTGGCGGTGGTGAACCATGTGAGCTGATAAATCTGCATGGTGTGCCAGTTGGTGCTCTTCTCAGTGTCCTTACCCATGCCGAGCTTGA
>CAMYVQ010000056.1 GCA_947302435.1 uncultured Prevotella sp.
TGATTAAGAGTCAGGTGCTCTACCAACTGAGCTACGGGTGCATCCTTTTTCGTTTTGCGGGTGCAAAGGTAATCATTTTTCTCGTTACCAGCAAATTTTGAGCCTACTTTTTTCTTTAAAGCATGTCATTTTCTTTTTGACTCGTCAATCTCCACCGGTAAAAAACGAGGGGATTATACGAATGCAATGGTAAGACCGGCCATCACAATGCTAACCATCGACATGAGTTTGATCAGGATGTTGAGCGACGGGCCGCTGGTATCCTTGAAAGGATCTCCGACGGTATCACCGACAATCGTAGCCTTATGACAGGCCGAACCCTTGCCGCCGAAGTTGCCTTCTTCAACCATCTTCTTGGCATTGTCCCAGGCACCTCCGGCATTAGCCATGAATACAGCCAAGGTGAATCCGGCGGTCAGTCCACCCACAAGCAGACCCATGACACCAGCCACACCGAGCAGACAGCCCACCACAATGGGAATGGCAATGGCTAAGAGCGACGGGAAGATCATCTCCTTCTGAGCCGAACGGGTTGAGATTTCCACACAACGGCCATAGTCGGGCGTGGCCTTTCCTTCCAGAATGCCCTTGATTTCACGGAACTGGCGGCGCACTTCCTCAACCATCGACTGGGCCGCACGTCCCACGGCTCCCATCGTCAAACCACAGAACAGGAAAGCGGCCATACCTCCAATGAAAGCACCGACCAGCACCTTCGGGTTCATCAGATTCACCTGGAAGAACTCCATGAACTGAACCATGTCAGCCGTCTCGGGATTGAACACATTACCGGCGGCATCAACAAACTCACGGCCATTCTCCACAGCACGTGCCATGGCAATCTTAATCTCCTCCACGTATGAAGCCAACAGAGCCAAAGCGGTGAGGGCAGCCGAACCAATGGCAAAGCCCTTGCCCGTGGCAGCAGTGGTGTTGCCGAGGGCATCAAGGGCATCTGTGCGCTGACGCACCTGCGGTTCCAGTTCGCTCATCTCGGCATTGCCGCCAGCATTGTCGGCAATCGGGCCGTATGCATCAGTAGCCAGTGTGATGCCAAGCGTGGAGAGCATACCCACGGCAGCTATACCGATGCCATAAAGTCCGCGGCTCATTGAAGAAGCCGACATAGACAGGTCGAAGCCATTGGCACAAAGATAGGAAAGCATGATGGCGACGGAGATGGTGACCACAGGAATCATGGTCGAAATCATACCCGTTCCAATACCCTTGATAATCACCGTAGCGGCACCCGTCTGCGACGATTCAGCAATCTGCTGGGTTGGTTTATAGGAATGCGAAGTATAGTACTCAGTGCCTTGTCCGATGATGACACCGGCACAGAGGCCCGTGATGACTGAGAACGAAACGCCCACCCAATTATCAAGCTGGAACAGGTATAATATAATAAAGGTGGCCACGGCAATCAGCACAGCCGAGACATTCGTACCCAATGACAGCGACTTCAGCAAGTCCTTCATCGTTGCGCCCTCTTTGGTGCGCACAAGGAAGATGCCAATAAGCGAGAGGAAAATGCCCACCGAGGCAATGATCATCGGCGCAATGACGGCCTTGAGCTGCATTTCCCCATTCAGGGCAAAAGCAGTGGCACCAAGGGCAGCCGTAGAAAGAATACTTCCGCAATAGCTCTCGTAGAGGTCGGCACCCATACCGGCCACATCACCAACGTTGTCGCCTACGTTATCGGCAATCGTAGCGGGGTTGCGTGGGTCGTCTTCTGGAATGTCCTGTTCCACCTTGCCAACAAGGTCAGCTCCCACATCGGCAGCCTTCGTATAAATACCACCACCCACACGGGCGAACAGTGCCTGCGTGGAAGCACCCATACCGAAGGTCAGCATGGTAGTGGTGATTGTAATCAGTGCAATGCCCGTGCCCTGATAGAAATAGCTGAGCACAAGGAACCAGATGGCAATGTCGAGAAGTCCGAGACCCACAACCACAAGTCCCATGACGGCACCTGAACGGAAGGCCACGCGAAGGCCTTGGTTCAAGCCTTGCCGGGCAGCATTGGCTGTTCGGCCACTGGCGTATGTAGCGGTCTTCATGCCGAAGAAGCCTGCCAAGCCCGAGAAGAAGCCACCCGTGAGGAATGCAAAGGGCACCCACGGATTCTGCACCTTCAATACGTAAGCCATAAAGGCAAAGATGACGGCCAACACCACGAAAACGATGGTGACCACACGATACTGCTGCTTGAGATAAGCCATGGCACCATGGCGCACATGGCCGGCAATCTCACGCATGCGAGGCGTACCCTCGTCTTCTCCCATCATCTGACGGAAGAAGTAGCACGCCATGCTCAGTGCCACGACCGAAGCCACGGGCACGAGCCAAAAAGCCTGAGGAATGTTCATAAACAATATTACTGTATTGGTTTGTTTGATTTTATACAGTCGACAAAGTTATTGATTTAATTTGAAAAGTGCAACTTTCTGAGTGTCTTTTTTACAATAGATGTTGCGCGATTCGACAAATAGTGCTATCTTTGCAAGCAAATCATATAAAAATGACACTGCATTTATTCAATCCCGAACATGATATAGCCTTGGCATCGGGTCTCGAGAACTTCACTGCCCCACATGCCGGGCGACAACTCCGCCACGATCTGGGATGGTTGCCGGCATTATGGGCCAAGGAGGACGACATTGTACTGGTCGACGATGCCAAACAGATTCACAAGGGAACAACCCGACTGAAACGCCTTGCACAGTTGACACCATCACATACGATAAAGCAACCGTCATTTGTAACATTGGATTCCGTTCCTGAATTTCCATCGTCTATGGTGATTGAACCATGGGGATGGAATGCGGCACTACGCGCCCAACTGATACGAAAGGGCTTCAATCCCGAACAGCTTCCCACCCTTCCCCAACTCGAACACATCCGACAGCTTTCCCACCGTTGCACGTCAGCCGAATTGCTGAAGCAGCTACGTGAAACCTTACCCGACAGCCCACTGACAGGCAAGGCCATCGAATGCTTATCGTTCGAAGAAGTGGAGGCACAGCTTTCCAAGTGGCCTCGAATGGTGCTAAAGGCACCCTGGTCGTCGAGTGGCCGGGGGATACGCTTTGTCACCGAAGCCCTGACGACTTCCACTGCCGACTGGCTGAGGAACACGATTCTCCATCAAGGCAGCATCATGGTGGAGCCATATTATAATAAGGTGAAAGACTTCGGCATGGAGTTCTATTCCGACGGCAAGGGGTGTGTCAGTTATCTGGGGCTCTCACTCTTCCACACACAAAACGGAGCCTACACTGGCAATCTGTTAGCCACCGAAGAATACAAGCGGCAGTCATTGGGGAAATATATTTCAATACATATTCTCGACAAAGTTCAACAATCTGTTTGTCAACTACTTAGCAGCACTATCGGAAAGTGTTACATCGGGCCGTTAGGCATCGACATGATGGTGGTGTCCTCCCACCCCTTCTCACCCCTCACTCTCCACCCCTGCGTAGAGATCAATCTTCGCCGCACCATGGGACATGTAGCCTTGTCCCTGACCCAACTGACAAACCCGCAATCCGACAACGAGGTGGTGCGCATCATGCGAATCGTCTACGAAGACAATCAATACAGACTGAAATGTTCCACCATTCCCTTTTCGCATAAAAATGCAAGAAAAGCAACTGCAAAATACACTTTTTAGACTTTTTATCATTCATCCGCATCTGTATATACAAAAAATTGAGTAATTTTGTGCGGTTTATGAAGAAAGTGTCTAAGAGAGAGAGTGTGCGCCAAGCTGTTGAGCACATTCTTGACAATTATCTGGAGATGAACAATCATCGCAAAACGCCTGAGCGTTATGCGATATTGAAGGCCATCTATAGCATGGAGGGGCATTTCACGCTCGACGAGCTGGGAGTCAAACTGAGTCAGGACTACAAGTTTCCTGTGTCGAGGGCCACGCTGTACAACACGCTCAATCTGTTCATGGAGTTGCGCCTTGTCATACGTCATCGCTTCCAAGGCTCCACAAAGTACGAAGCCTGCTATGAGGAGGACAACCACTGCCATCAGATTTGTACCGTGTGCGGAAAAGTCACCGAACTGAAAGCGCCCGTCATCACAGAGGCTGTCAACGAGTTGTCCTTGAAGCGGTTCCGGAAGGATGGCTACACGCTCTACATCTATGGTGTCTGCTCAACCTGTCAGGCAGCCATCACAAAACAAAAGAGAAAAACAAGCCCCCTAAGTTAGGGGATGGGGGTCTGGACAGGCGAACATAGTGATTATTAACAATATTATTAAAGGCATAGATACAAGAAATGAACAACGGTAAGGTTGATGTTCTGCTGGGACTCCAGTGGGGCGACGAAGGAAAAGGCAAGGTGGTCGACGTGTTGACACCTCGTTATGATGTGGTGGCACGCTTCCAGGGTGGTCCCAATGCAGGACACACACTTGAGTTTGAAGGACAGAAGTACGTGCTTCGCTCCATTCCCTCTGGCATCTTCCAGGGGCAGAAAATCAATATCATTGGTAATGGCGTAGTGCTGGCACCCGACCTTTTCATGGAGGAAGCCAAGGCATTGGAACAGAGTGGGCACGAATTGCGCTCGCGTCTCCACATCTCCAAGAAAGCCCATCTCATCATGCCCACCCACCGCGTGCTCGATGCAGCCTACGAGGCTCAGAAGGGAAAGAACAAAGTGGGTACCACCGGCAAGGGCATCGGCCCCACCTATACCGACAAGATCAGTCGTGTAGGACTTCGCGTTGGCGATATTCTGGAGAACTTCGAAGAGAAATATGGTGCTGCCAAAGCCCGTCATGAGGCCATTCTGAAGTCGCTCGGCTTCGAATACGACATCACCGAAGTTGAGCGGAAATGGCTCGAAGGCGTGGAGTATCTGCGTCAGTTCCCCATCGTAGACTCTGAGCATGAAATCAACAACCTGCTCAAGTCGGGCAAGAGCGTGCTTTGCGAAGGAGCACAAGGCACGATGCTCGACATCGATTTCGGCTCTTATCCCTTTGTCACCTCTTCCAACACCATCTGTGCTGGAGCATGTACAGGCTTGGGCATCGGTCCCAACAAGATCGGCGATGTCTACGGCATCATGAAAGCCTACTGTACCCGTGTCGGTGCAGGCCCCTTCCCCACCGAACTGTTCGACGAGACGGGCAAGAAGATTCGCGACCTGGGTCATGAGTATGGTGCTGTCACAGGTCGTGAGCGCCGCTGCGGATGGATCGATCTCGTGGCCTTGAAATATTCCATCATGGTGAACGGTGTCACCAAACTCATTATGATGAAGAGCGACGTGCTCGACGGCTTCGACACCATTAAGGCCTGTGTGGCCTACAAGCAGAAGGGACAGCGGATCGACTACTTCCCCTACAACATTGAGGAAGACATTGAACCCATCTACAAGGAACTGCCCGGCTGGAAGCAGGACATGACGAAGCTGACCAGCGAAGACCAGTTCCCCAAGGCATTCAAAGACTACATCGACTTCCTTGAAAAGGAGTTGGAAACACCCATTGCAATCATATCCATCGGTCCTGACCGCGACCAGACAATCGTAAGAAATGGCAAATAAACCAAGCATTCCCAAAGGAACACGCGACTTTGGCCCTATCGAGATGGCCAAGCGCAACTATATCTTCAACACCATCCGCTCCGTCTATGAGCTTTACGGTTTCCAGCAGATTGAGACACCTGCCCAAGAGACATTGCAGACCCTTATGGGCAAGTACGGAGAAGAAGGCGACAAGCTGCTCTTCAAGATTCTGAACAGCGGTGACTACCTGTCAAAGATCACTGACGACGAACTCACCGAACGCAACACGCTTCGTTTGGCTTCCAAGATCTGTGAGAAAGGTCTGCGCTACGACCTCACCGTGCCTTTCGCCCGCTATGTGGTGATGCACCGCGAGGAGTTGCAGCTTCCGTTCAAACGCTATCAGGTGCAACCGGTGTGGCGTGCCGACCGTCCGCAAAAGGGTCGCTATCGTGAGTTCTACCAGTTCGACGGCGACGTGGTGGGCAGCGACTCACTTATCAATGAGGTGGAGCTGATGCAGATTGTCGACACGGTCTTCACTCGCTTTGGTGTTCGCGTACAGATTAAGATCAATAACCGTAAGATTCTCACGGGCATTGCCGAAGTCATCGGTGCAGCCGACAAGATTGTCGACATCACCGTAGCCATCGACAAGCTCGACAAAATCGGCATCGACGCCGTCAACGACGAGCTGCGCAACGACGGTCTCACTGACGAGCAGATTGAGAAACTGCAACCCATCATCACGCTCAGTGGCACCAATGATGAAAAGCTCCATACCATTGCCGAAGTGCTGAAGGACAGCGAGACCGGCCTCAAAGGTGTCGAAGAGACCCGCTACATTCTCTCCACCCTCGGCTCCTGTCCCGTATCCTGTCCCGTAAGTTGCGACTCAGTCGCAACCCCCAACCTGAAGCTCCACAACGAGCTCCAGCTCGACCTTACCCTCGCCCGTGGCCTCAGTTACTATACAGGTGCCATCTTCGAGGTGAAAGCACTCGACACGGAGATGGGTAGCATTTCAGGTGGTGGCCGTTACGACAACCTCACGGGCATCTTCGGTATGCCGGGCCTATCGGGGGTAGGCATCAGCTTCGGTGTCGACCGTATCTACGACGTGCTCAACGCCCTCGACCTCTATCCCAAGGACTCGTTGCAGACCTCACAGTTGCTCTTCATCAACTTCGGCGAGAAAGAGACGGCTTATTGCCTGCCCATCGTAGCCAAGGTTCGTGCAGCAGGTATCCGCACCGAACTGTACCCCGATGCTGCCAAGATGAAGAAACAGATGGCATACGCCAATGCAAAACAGATTCCCTTTGTGGCTCTGGCAGGCGAAAGCGAGATGGCCGAAGGAAAGATTACGCTGAAGAACATGTTGACAGGTGAACAGGTGATGCTGACACCTGAAGAACTGACAAATAGCATCCTATAATGCTAATCCATGGAAAATAACATCAACGAAGTTCTGCTACGCAACGTAGCATTACTATCTCGACAAGAAGGCAAAGAGGAGTCGATGATGCCGGCAGGCTCGGCTCCTCTCCCCTCTGTCGAGGAAGTGCGCCGCATCGTCAGCTTGGTGAAGAGCATCATCTTCACCGACTATTTCTACAAGCGCCAGCCTGAACAGCAAATCCGTTCCTACTACATCGGCGTGAACATGGAGGAACTTTACTTGCTGCTGTGCCGCCAGATAGCACGTGGCCTTCAGTTCTGCGAAGAGTGTTGCGAGGAGGAGGTGACTCCTACTGCCAATCATCTGGCCCTTCAGTTCATCGACCATTTGCCCGAAGTGAAACGCCTGCTCTATACCGATGTGGAGGCGATGTTCCACAACGACCCCGCTGCCACCAACTACGGTGAGGTAATCTATTGTTACCCAGTGGTGAACACGATGACCCACTACCGCATTGCCCATGTGCTCCATCAGATGCAGGTGCCTGTCATCCCACGCATCATTACCGAGCAGGCTCACTCCAAGACGGGTATCGACATCCATCCGGGTGCCACTATCGGCGAGTATTTCGCCATCGACCACGGAACGGGTGTTGTCATTGGCGAGACCTGTATCATCGGCAACCACGTCACCCTCTATCAGGGCGTGACCCTCGGTGCCAAGAGTTTCAAGTATGATGCCGAGGGCAATATGCTCAACGTGCCGCGCCACCCTATCATCGAGGACAATGTCACCATCTATTCCAATGCCTCTATCCTCGGACGTATCACCATCGGCCACGACTCTGTCATTGGCGGCAACATCTGGGTCACCAACGACATACCGCCTCACTCTCGCATTCAGCAGAGCAAGGCGGTAGACCTTTCGTTCCAAGGGGGATTGGGCATTTAGCCCCATCCCTTTTATTTTTCTGTTACTGTAGTCACACTATCGGCAGGGGCATTGCCTCTCGTATAATTGTAATAATACTTGTTTGGATCCAACACCTTGATGAGGTTGAAGGAAGCCAGTTCCTCCCCAGTGTCATAGTCGTCAAAGTAACCACGGAAACGCAGATCGCCCCTCATGGAATACACATCATAGTCCCGGATGATAATGATCGATCCGTCATCATACTCCAAATAGATGCGGTTGTTCCTGACCGTCCAGTCGAAGTTATTGGTATAGTAGCGGTTGGTGCGATAGTTATAGTCTATCTCATAGCCGTCACCACCGTATGCATCGACACGGTAGAATCTCATCTCTGTGTCAAAATCACTCGTACGATAACGATGGGAATAGTAGTTGCCTGTGATACTACCCTGCCACACACCTTCAATATCGTATGCCAGATCGGCATCTGAATCGGGCTCACAACTGGTCATTGCCAACATAACCACCATCAGCATCAGTGTAAAAGTACATATCTTCTTCATAACCCTACATTTTTTAATGAATAACTTGCCGCAAAGGTAGAGACTTTTCACCTCGTTTCATAGAGATTTTTCCTATTCCTCATTAGGGATTTTCCTATTTCTCTGCTTTCTTGCCAAAATCAGCGTCTATCTTCAGGAAAAAGGTGACAATATAGGTCATGGAACATGCCGCAATGACAATGAGGAAGAAATGACGGTAGCCGACAGCCTCCTGCAAGGCACCGGCAAAGAGTCCCGGAATCATCATCGACAAGGCCATGAAAGCCGTACACAAGGCATAGTGGCTGGTTTTGTGCTCACCCTGACTATAATAGATAAGGTAGAGCATATAGGCTGAGAAGCCGAAGCCGTAGCCGAACTGCTCAATGAACACGCAGATATTGATGACCAGCAGGGTCGATGGCATATACGACAGGTAGACATAGACAAGATCAGGCAGCGTGATGGCGGCCACCATAGGCCACAGCCAATATTTCAAGCCGTCACGACTGGCGGCGATGCCACCGAGAATACCACCTAACGTCAGTCCGATAACGCCTACCGTACCTTGCACCAAGCCGTATTCTCCATCACTGAGTGCGAGTCCGCCATTCGAGGATGAGTCGACAAGGAAAAGGGCCGACACCTTGGCCAACAGACCTTCGGGCATGCGATAGAACAGCATGAAGCAAAGCCCGACCCATACTTGGGGCTTCTGAAAGAAGGTGACAAGGGTGTTCTTGAACTCTTCCATGATGGCTGCGGCATTCTTCTGTTCCTTCGTATGGTCTTCATCCGGCCTTGGCAAGGCCCAGCTATGATAGAGCCACAACGCAATGAAAAGGCCAGCCATCAGATAGAACACCAGACTCCACGAATAGCGGATGCTCCGCGTCATCACCTGCAAGGCGCCTGCCAATCCGATAAGCAGTCCGGAGGAAAAGATGGTCGCTATGCGATAGAAGGTGGAACGGATACCGACAAAGAGGGTCTGCTCATGTTGCGTGAGTCCGAGCATGTAGAACCCGTCGGCGGCAATGTCATGTGTAGCGCTCGAAAAGGCCATCAGCCAGAAAAAGGCCAATGTGCCTTGCAGCCACCAGTCTGCCGGAATAGTAAATGCCACACCGGCCAATGCTGCCCCTACCAACAGCTGCATAGACAGAATCCACCACCGCTTCGACTTCAGCATGTCAACGAAAGGACTCCATAAGGGCTTGATGACCCAGGGCAGATAGAGCCAAGAAGTATAAAGGGTTATGTCGGTATTCGACAAACCAAGTCTTTTATAGACAATCAGCGAAATTGTCATGACGGCCACGTATGGCACGCCTTCTGCAAAATAAAGACTGGGAATCCATGCCCAAGGGCTTCTTTTCTGTTTCATTCGTTATTTATAAAGTTTCTTGATTTCAGCTCCACGGTAGTAGTAGAGCAGTATTTCTTCGTAGTTGTATCCTTTCTCGCCCATCACGGCAGCACCGATCTGACAAAGGCCGACACCATGTCCCCAACCCTTGCCATGCAGAATGAAGCGGTCACCCTTCTTTTCCACATCAAAGGCCGAACTGTACAGATGGCTCTCTGACAGCACACGACGGATCTCTAACTCCTTGCCGATAGTGAAACTGCGTTCCGTACCGACAATCTGCAATTTCCAGATTCGTCCGCTTTTGCCACGCTCCAACGGCACCAAGTCCACAATCCTGCCCAAGTCTGCTTTCAGTTTCTTCGCGATGAGCTCGGTCAGTTCGTCCTGGGTGTATTCCACTTTCCAGCGATAGAAGTCGGGAGTCTCCAAGTCATAGTCATTCAACACCTCACGCAGCACTTTCTTGTCGGCTGTGCCACAGAATGGGTCTTTGACGGAAACGAGATAGGGCTTCGGCTGGTCTTCCCAACAATACTGGTATTCCTCGGTCTGCCCTCCGCAGCATTTTGAGAAACGGGCGTCACACAGTTCATCCTCATACATCAACACCTGTCCACGGGTGGCTTTGATGGCCTCGGCTACATGGTCATTGGTGGCTCGCGTGATGCCCTGATAACGCTGGCAGTGATCGTCGGCACAGACATCAAAGAGCGTATGTTCGTCGCGGTCGTACCAGCGTATCAGCTCGTCATCCTTGCGCGAAAAGGAGAAGAAACTGTTCTCACGGTGATCGCCATTGTCCTCGCGTTTCTTCTTCTGTGACAGAAGCCACGAACGGGAGATCACGGCATGGGCTTTCAGCAGTTCTACCGACGAGGTGCCTTTCATCTCACTCGAGATGACACTCTCTAAATATTGCTCGACGGGCAATTCGTTGATGGCCACAATCTGATCGGCATCCACGACCAGGCGGAGAGCGCCACGGAACATCTGAGTCTCCTGGCGTTCCCAGTGGAAGTCTGCACCGATGGTGACATCGTAGAGCGAGAACGAAGCCGTGTTGCCGGCTTTGCCCTGGGCATCCTGTCCTTCTGTCTGGGGAGTGAAAAGCAGTTCCCGATATTGCTGGCCATGCCAACGGATACCGCCCTCCGACAATTCCACGACCTGTTCGCCCAAAAGGGTCTCGCCTTTGGCTGTGTAAGGGCTGTTCAATGCAAAGCGTATCTTCTGGCCTGTCAGAATGCCAATGGATACTGAAGGCTCTTTCTGAATGGCCTGGTGGGAATCGAACGACACTTTCTTCAACCGTTCCTTCAGCTCTTCAAAGGCATCGGCCGAGAGGGCGCATTCCTGAAGGATGCTCACCGCCCTTTCTGTCGTCAGTTTCTGGAAGTCTTCCCGTCTTGGGGTGATCATCAAGCCGGCCATGTCAAGGGCACCGGGACTGACAATCAGCTGTTCGTCGGCATCCTGCTTGTAATAGCAGTCGGGACGGTGCTTCTCACGGGGGAACACCACCGACAGCAATTCCGCGTATGCCTTCGAGTCTGCATTGCCCACTTCGTTATGCCGCCAGCTCACGATGTTCATCATCGGTTCTTCATGGGCTTCCCCATTCAGTGCCATCCCTTTTCTCAGTCGGTCCATCTGTGTGTAGAGGGCCGCAAAGAGCCGTTCCGAAGCCTGGGTCGTCTTGCTTCTGATGACTAACGCACTGCAGGGATAGCCTTCCACCGCTGCAATCTCAGCATCGTCGCCCAACTTTGTGAGGGTCTTCAGATTACGCTCCAACTTATGCCATTCTTTTTGCAGGGGGAGCACTTGCGACCCTCCTTGTCCGAAGGTGTAGCCGCCCTGCAGATGGGAATGGTCAGGCGCAGAGGCTCCACACTTGGGTCCATTGTAGAAAACCATCAGTTCGGGGTACCTCAGCAGCAGTTTCATCATTTCTCCATACATCGGTCGAATGGACTGGGGCTGATGCTGCCGCATGGGAATGGTGAAATGCATGGGCAAGATAGGATACGGATTCACCAACAGTTCGTAACGCCCGTCCAAGATGCGCTTGACCTGCACTTTCGGACGGTTGGCTTCGCAGAGGAAGCAGGGGCGTTCGGCAATGGCCTTTTTGGTGATGGTGGCACCAGTCGACGTGATACGGGCCGGATTATACTGCACGGTCAGCGGCAAGGCATCGGTAAGCAGCTCACGGGTCTCTACCCTCGACAGGTCTTGATAGCGGCTGCGCACTTCGTCCCAGACTTTCAACTGCCGGTCAAAGAAGCGGTTCAGCGATCCCATCTCACCGCTCTCTTCGCGCCATTCCTGTGACTCGTTCTCCCCGTTGGCCGCGTTCTGCCTTCTGCTGATTCTTTTGGCATTGCGTTTCTGGCGCGCTTTGATTTCCATCGTGCGCAGACGGTCTTTATACAGATTGTTGGCATTGATCTTGTCAATACTCAGGGCAGCATCACTGTTTCCGCCCCATCGGCGACACAGATACAACTCGTCATAGATGCGCCCTATGCGATAGCGACGTGAGAAAAACAGGCCCAAGGCATAGTCTTCACCATACGAGGTATTGGGCAACTGCACCTGACGGAGCAATGGAGTAAAGAATGCACGAGGAGCACCGAGTCCATTGATTCTCAATGCGTTATTAGGCCCGTTCTCGTCTGTCCATTCCTTGTGTGCAATCAGTCCCGGAGGCAAGGTGTTCAGGTCAAAGTCACACATACGGTAGGAGCCTACCACCATCGCAGCCCCTTGTTTTCGGAAGGCATCCACAATGGTCTGTAGGGTATGCTCGGAAGAATAGAGGTCGTCCGAATCGAGCTGAACGGCAAATCGTCCGCATCGCCCGTCGTTGACGGCCATGTTCCAGCAGCCGCCGATGCCCAGGTCTGTCCTTTCCGGGTGTAGCACCACGAGTTTTGTATTGCTTTTCTCGTTCTTCCCGATTTCATGCTGTCTTTTTTCAATCTTTGCAAGAATCTCGCTCGTACCGTCCGTGGAATGATTATCCACGACAATGACATTGAAAGCGAAATTGGTCTTCTGCGACAGTGCGCTCTCCACGGCATCACTAATGGTCTTCTCACGATTGAACACGGGAATCACCACAGATGCTTCCACATCGAACTCCTGTTCGTCAAAGTCCACGGCGCGATAGGCCGAAGTGTCCACCAAGGCACCAATCTCCTTCAAATGGGCTGTAGCCGCCTGTTCCATCTCAATCTGCACGTCACGATTGGCTGGGTTCACATAGTCGAACTGCTTCACGCCACTTGCCCGCGTATCGTTTTCCTCTTCTGTGTAGAGAAGCTCGTTCAGATGCAGCAACTCACCTTCACGGCTCAGGAAGAGCCGCAGGTCGTAAAGTCCGGCATATATATAAGAGGTATCGCGCGCCTGCGCGCACCATTTCTTCAGGAAAGCAGTACGGATGAGCAGCAAGGAACCGAAATCGAAGTCATCGCGCACACTGCCCGTCTGATAGTCTATCGTGGGATGTTTCTCCACGCTCCACGTCCCATGCTCCCCTCTCTTCTTCTCCCAATGGTCGGCATACACCAAGGCGGCTCCTGAATCAGAGGCGACACGCACCATGCGTTCCAAGGCTCCCTCTCCAACGGTCAGCGGCGAGGGTTTCGTAATCAGTAAGACGAAATCGGCCACGGCATAGTCGCCTAATTGTTGCATCGTCTCACTCGACGTGAGTCCGCCCTTCATCACAATATTCGGCCATTTACATCCTTGTAGTTCACCACCCGTCAACAGACAGACACTGCGCAACACGGTACTTTTGGCAAACTGCTCCGCCGTTGTCTCAGCCACCGACAACTCTTCACATGGTATGAATATATCAACTGCTTTTCTCATTGCTTTCAGTATTTATCATGCAAAGTTACGGAAAAAGGTTGTAACAAACGAGCGATTTTGGAGAATTAACGCAGAAAGCGCATAAATAAAAGGCAAGTCGGGGAGAAACAAGGAAGTTCAGTTTTAGGCTGAAAGCAAATTTGGGAGGAATAAAGAAGTCGTTAGGTTTCTTATCCGGACTCGGCTATGCCGCTTCGCTCGTCGAAGAACCCGTGAGACGGTCTTGAGAGCCTGTTAAACTTCGTTAATCGGACAGGCTGGATGGGGCATTTTCTTCGTACTACTAAAACTTTTCGTGCAAAATATTTGCAAGAATCGCAAAAAAAGACTATCTTTGCAACAAATTATTAAGCTCCGCCATTCTTTCTTGAATGGACATGGCCGTCCTCGGACGGCTTTTTTATTATACAGACATAAGCAATATGGCACAACGCGTAACATTCTACATTGACGGATTCAACTTCTACTATGGTCTTCGTCGCACTAAGCGCAACGAACCGCAGTGGGGTGACTATTATTGGATTGACATGGTGAAACTCTGCCAGGGATTTCTTGGCGAAGGACAGGAAGTGGAGAAAGTCATCTATTTTACCGCCTCACCGCTTAACCCAGAAAAGAGCAGTCGCCAAAGTGCTTTCCTCAATGCTAACAAGCTTATCAATGGCGACCGTTTCGAGGTGGTGCGTGGCAAGTATCTTGACAAGCAAATCCAGTGCCCCAATTGCCATTATGCCATCTCCCGTCCTGAAGAGAAGAAAACCGACGTGAATATTTCCGTGAGGATGATTGCCGACTGCGTGCTTGACGCAACTGATACCATTGTACTCGTCAGTGCTGACAGCGATCTTGTTCCACCCTTAGAGTTCATCCAAAAACAATATCCATATAAGCGAATCAAGGTCTATTTCCCGCCATCAAACTTTAGTTGTGACCTGAAAGATAACCTCATGCATCATAGCAGCAAACCAGTTCTTATGTATAAGAATGAACGCCGTTTCCGCGATGCCATTATGCCCGACGTGGTAACCGACGGCACCAAGCGTTACGAAGTGCCAGAGAAATGGCGCCCCGCAAACACCGTGAGGTAATTTTTTCTTTTATAATCTTACTATCCACATGACGCACAAATTGTAGAAATCGTTTGGCAATTCCCTAGAAAATGCTTACCTTTGCACCCGATGATGAGTCACAAAACGGCTGGTGGCTCGTCATCGGGCATACTTTGATGCAAATTATAGCAGAACAAGGAGATTAGAACGGTCTCTTATCCGTAACCCTCAAAATCCTCAATCCCCCAAATTGCCTTTATACAAAGAAATCCTGC
>CAMYVQ010000057.1 GCA_947302435.1 uncultured Prevotella sp.
ACGCCTGTCCTTATGCACTCATCGAGTATCTTTCCGATGTTCTCTTCGGTGTCGCTGTTGATGGGCTGACCGCCAAGGATGGAGTCAACGCAGAAACGCACTGTACTGGAGTTCGGGTTGTCGAAGACCACGTCGATGTCACCAAGTTTTGATGTAGGATAGATCTCGTTCCACTTTGTGACCTCGCCTTTCAGGATACGGGCAAAGTCCTTGACTGAGATGCAGGTATCCTTATTCTCGTTGTTCACAATGATGGCCAGTCCATCGTAGGCGATGGGCAGCACGCGGGGAATGAAGGAACGGTCTTTCAGGTTCTGCAATTCCTTGTCTGTGAGACGGCGGGTTGTGAAGACCAGCCATGTCTCGTTTTTCATGAGCTTCTCGATGGCCTCCTGCTCACTGGTGTAGAGAGCCTTGAGGGTGTCTTGCTCAAGCATCTGACGGTTGAACACTTTCGTGTAGATTTCCAGCTCCTCGTCGAGGATGGGATGGAAACTCTCGTCAGCTGCGAAATAGGAGGCAGCAGCCTCATAATCATAACTCAATTCTTTTTTAGGCTTGTTCCCACAAGCGAGGAACAAGCCTAAAATAAGTGTTAATCCAACTAAATTGTTGAATGAGGATCGTTTCATAACTTACAGATTATTGCAGTTTGAAGGTTACAGGCACCGTGTACTTCACGCGGACGGCAGCACCGTTCTGCTTACCGGGAATCCACTTCGGCATCTGCTTCAGCACGCGGATGGCCTCCTTATCGAGTGAGGGATCGATGGAACGTGCAATCTTCACGTCGGTCACCGAACCGTCGCGCTCAACCACGAAGGTTGCTACCACACGTCCCTGAATGCCGTTCTCTTCGGCCACTGCGGGATACTTGATGTGATCGCTGATCCACTTCAGCAGGGCAGCCTGTCCACCGGGGAACTCAGGCATCTGCTCTACCACGTCGAACACCTTCTGCTCTTCCACCTTCGGCTCGTCGGCAATGACTTCCTTAGCCTTCAGCACCTCACCCTCGGCCTCGTCGTTACCTTTAACGTCGAAAGTACCGATGGCGGTGTTTGTCTTGGCCAGATCGTCCTGCGACTTGATTTCGTCCTCAGGCTTCACTTCATCGTCCTTCTTGATTTCAGGAGCGGTGAACTTCACAGAGCTTTTTACCTTTTCTACAACTTTCTGTTGCTCAATCTGTACAACAGGCTCCTTGCGCTCCACCTTGGCCTCTTTCTTCTGTGCAATCTTTGAGAGCTCCACATCGGTCTCGATGGCCACATCTTGCTTCATGGCATTCTGAATGCTCACTTTGGCAATGAAGAACAGGAAGATGGCAATAATAGCAAGAATCACATAGATGAGCGCTTTTACATTGCGCTTGCCTGTGTCTTTGCGTAGCCGATAAGCACCGTAGGCTTGATTTTTGCCTTCAAAGACAAGGTCAACCCATCCGTCATTAATAAGATCTACTTTTGACATAGTTCAATTCCTTTCTTTAATTAGTCAATTGAGTACTTGATGCCTTTGAGTTCGAGCAATTTCTCGTCGTCCTCATTGACCTTATCAATGACGTACTTACCAATACTGCAAATCAACATCTCGTCAAGAGCCTGTACCATGTTGTTGTAGGTCGAGATGTCCATGGGCTTGATGATGACCGTCAAAGTCTGCATACCCTTCTCGCCGAACTCGGCGATGAACTCGTCCGATTTACCATTACGGATGTCGGACAGCAGCTTGTCGTAGTCTTCCTTGCTCATCTTGTCGCCCATCTTCTCTTTCTTCTCATCGAGCTTCTTCTTTGCAACCATTACCTTGGCAACAGGCGAGAAGCCGTCCTCGGTGATGTGCTCAATGAGGAGTTTGCGAACGCCGTCCTTGCCCCAAGTCGTCTCCTTGATGCAGTCGGGGTTCTCATAGTCGGGCAGACCCTCAACATAGTAAATCTTATCCTCGCCTCCAAGGTACAGGGTGATGGTGTACGAAGCCTTCGTCACCGACTTGTCTTCCTTGGACATATTCTCATCATTACTCGGCATGGTCAGCTGCATAGCCTGCGGCTTGCTCAGCGTGGTACAGAGCATGAAGAACGTAATCAGAAGCATCATCATGTCTACCATTGGCGTGAAGTTCACGCGGGTATCCATCTTTTTCTGCTTAGAGCCTTTCTTTTTTGCCATACTTTATTCCTCCGCCAATTTTTTAGTGTCAAGATTTGTGATGAGCTGGTAGCGGTTCTCGTTCATGTCCTGAAGCTCCGACATCATCTTCTTCACCACTGCGTACGAGGTGCTACCGTCGCACTTGATGGCTACACGAAGGTCGGGGTTGGAGTTGCGGGCCGCCTTCACCCATTCCTGGAACTCACTCATTCCGCCGTCGATACTATCGAGGGGAATGCTCAACTTCTGGATCTCCTCACCCATCTTCTCCTTATCGAGGCTAAGATAGGCTGGCAGAACGCTCAAGGGGGCGCCAATCATGGCATCTTCCTTGAAGTTCTTGAGCTGAGCGGCAGTCAGGCTGATGCCGAACTTGCCAGTCACCTCATCGAGCATGTCGTTCATCACGTTCTTGTTCTCGGAACCCACATAGATGTTGCCCTCTGGCGAAACCAGAATGTTGAGCACATCGTTTTCGGGCACCTTGACCTGCGAAACGGAGCCAGGCGTGTTGACCTTCACTGGTTCTGGCGTCAAGAATGTTGATGTCAACATAAAGAAGCACAGAAGCAGTGTCATCACGTCCGACATAGGCGTCATGTCGATCCAGATGTCTTTCTTTTCAATTTTAATTTTACCCATCGATTAACCTTTTTGAATGAAATTAATTAAAAGGTAAAACCATTATGCCTCGTCGTGGTTAGAATCGTAGGTTGCTGCGATGGTGTAACCAACCTCGTCAAGTGCGTAGGTGAGCTTGTCGATCTTGTTCGAGAAGAAGTTATAGATAACTGTTGCGAACCAAGAGGTCAAAATACCAGATGCCGTGTTCACAAGAGCCTCAGAAATACCTGCGGACAGAGCCATAGAGTCAGCACCGCCACCGGCAGACAGAGCCTGGAACGATCCGATCATACCCAACACAGTACCGAACAGAGCGGTCAGGGTACCCAGAGATACGATAGTAGCAATCATGGGGAGGTTCATCTGCAGCGTAGGCATCTCCAACTGAGTGGCCTCTTCGTGAGCCTGCTGAATCTTTGCCACCTTCTGTGCTTTCTTCAGAGTGGTGTTCTTCTCCACATCCTCATAAGCATTGATAGAAGCCAGCACCACGTTAGCTACAGAACCCTGCATCTTGTTGCAAAGAGCGCGGGCATCGGTAAACTTCTGAGCGCGGATGAGCTCCTTAATCTGACGTGTGAACGTGCCGAGCTTCATGGTACCAGAAGCTGACTTGATAGCGAAGAAACGCTCTACGCCCAATACGATAACGGTGAGCAACAGGGTGATGATCACACCTACCACGATACCGCCTTTGTAAACAGTTCCCATCAGGTTAGCGGGATGGCCTTCACGATCGCCGCCAGCGAAGTTGTCGGGATTACCGAGAACGAAATAATAGAATGAATAAGCGATGACACAGCAGATTACAAGGATAATCCAAGCATCTTTAATACCACCAAAGCCCGACTTCTTAGCTGGGGCTGCAGCCTTTGTTGTTGTTGCCATAATTTTTGAATGTTTGTTTTGGTTATAAAATAAAATTGTTTATAAAATGTTCGAGGTTTTTTTTGGTCGTTAGATAGTCCACATGAACGTTTTTGACGACAATTCATGATAGAAGCACGGCAAAGTTAGTAAAATAATGCGGACTTCCATGTTAATTAACCACTTTTAACTCGTGTTTTTTTTTATTTTTCTAATTTTGCGAGTGCAACGGCGATACGTCGCATCGCTTCCCTGATGTTCTCGTCGCTTGTCGCATAGCTCATGCGGAAGCAGTCGGGATCGCCAAAAGCATCGCCTCCGACGGTGGCGACATGCGCTTCTTCCAGCAGGTACATGGCAAGGTCGGTGCTGTTGCTGATTGTCCTTTTTGCTGCGCCATTGCCGCAACATACGGAACCGTAGAACGAAGAGCACTTGGGGAAGAGGTAGAAAGCACCTTCGGGTACGTTGACTTCCAATCCGGGAATCTGTTGGGCCAGCTCAACAATCAGATCACGGCGGCGTTCAAAGGCCTGTCGCATCTGCTCTACGCATTCCTGACTCTGGGTGTAAGCGAACTCGGCTGCTTTCTGGCTCACTGAGCACGGGCCGCTGGTGTACTGTCCTTGCAGTTTGTTGCATCCCTTCACAATCCATTCGGGGGCTGCAATATAACCGATGCGCCAGCCCGTCATGGCGTAGGCTTTCGACACACCGTTCACAATGATGGCGCGCTCTTTCATGCCGGGGAACTGCGCGATGCTCTCATGACGGCCTACATAATTAATATGCTCATAGATCTCGTCGGCCAGCACAAAGAGGTCTTCATGCTTCAGGATAACGTCGGCCAGTGCCTTCAGCTCCTCTTTATTATAGACGGAGCCGGTTGGGTTGCTGGGCGAGCAGAGAATCAGCATGCGTGTTTTGGGGGTGATGGCAGCTTCGAGCTGTTCGGGTGTCATCTTGAAGTTCTGTTCAAAGGTTGCCTCCACGATGACAGGTTCGCCGCCTGCCAATTTCACCATCTGCGGATAGCTCACCCAATAGGGGGCGGGAATGATGACCTCCTCACCGGGGTTCACCAATGCCATCACCGTGTTGCAGACACTCTGCTTGGCACCGTTGGAAACCAGAATCTCGTTGATGTTGTAGTCAAGTCCGTTTTCACGCTTCAGCTTGTCGACAATGGCGCGGCGCAAGTCGGGATAGCCCGGAACGGGTGAGTAGCGTGAATAGTTCTCGTCGATGGCCCGTTTGGCAGCCTGCTTGATATGGTCGGGAGTGTTGAAGTCGGGTTCACCGACACTCAGGTTAATCACATCAATACCTTGAGCTTTCATTTCCGAGCTCTTCTGCGACATTGCCAGCGTGGCTGAGGGAGCCAGACGTTGCAACCGGTTGGAAAGTTGTGCCATATAATTACTTTTTGTAACAAACTAACGTGCAAAATTAGTTATTTATTTTCTTATTGCCTCATGAATCCGACACTTTTTTCAATTTTCCCCTGTTTTCCTTGCATTCGGTAAAACTAAAGGTGCAGCGTGTGCCCCATGCGGTCCTGTTTGGTTTTGAGGTAGCGCAGGTTGTATTCGTTGGGCGTGACCTCGATAGGGACATTCTCAACGATTTCCAGTCCGTATGCCTCCAAGCCGACACGCTTCACGGGATTGTTGGTCATGAGGCGCATTTTGTGGACTCCCAAATGGCGCAGCATCTGCGCGCCACAGCCATAGTCGCGCTCGTCGGCCTTGAAACCTAAGCAGAGGTTGGCATCCACGGTGTCGTAGCCTTCTTCCTGCAACTTGTAGGCGGCCAGCTTGTTCATCAGTCCGATGCCGCGGCCTTCCTGTTGCATATAGACGATGACCCCTTTCCCTTCCTGCTCAATCATTTCCATGGCGCGGTGCAGCTGTTCGCCGCAGTCGCAACGGCGCGAACCAAGGATGTCGCCCGTCATACAGGAAGAATGTACGCGCACGAGAATCGGCTCGTCTTCTTTCCATTCACCTTTGATCAGGGCAAAGTGCTCCTGTCCGTTCGACTTCTGGCGGAAAGGAATGATGCGGAAGTGGCCGTGCTCCGTGGGCATGTCGGCCTCCACACCGACTTCGATGAGCGATTCCTGACGGAGCCGGTAGGCAATGAGGTCACGGATGGAAATGATTTTCAGTCCGTGCTGTCGGGCGAATACCTGTAGTTCGGGCATGCGTGCCATCGTGCCGTCGTCGTTCATGATTTCCATCAGGGCACCAGCAGGATAAAGCCCTGCCAGTTTGCAGAGGTCGACGGCTGCTTCCGTGTGTCCCGAACGGCGCAGTACACCGTTGTCTTGGGCATAGAGGGGATTGATGTGTCCCGGACGGCCAAAAGTCTTGGGTGTCGATGCCGGGTCGGCCAGTGCGCGGATGGTGGCGGCGCGGTCGTGGGCTGAAACGCCTGTCGTGCAGCCTTCCAGCTTGTCGACGGTGACGGTGAAGGGAGTGCCAAGCACCGAGGTGTTCTCGCTCACCTGACGGGGCAGGTCGAGTTCTTCGCTACGGCTGATGGTGATCGGGGCGCAGAGCACGCCGCGGGCATACTTCAGCATAAAGTTCACCATTTCGGGGGTAATCTTCTCGGCGGCGCAGATCAGGTCGCCTTCGTTCTCGCGGTCTTCATCGTCGACGACAATGACAAATTTCCCTTCGCGGAACTCCTCAATGGCTTCCTTTATCGTTGAAAGACTGTTATTTTCCATATAATTATTGAGAGATGAGTCCATTTTTCTTTCAGTTAGTGTTCAGGCATGTCTGTCTGCCTGCTTTTTGATGTTGCCAAGCTCCACGACTTTCGGGATGAGCTTCTCGTTGATTCGCATGATGTTCTGCAAATCCTTGTAGAGACGGATGCGATAGCGGATCATGCGGAAATAGAAGAACACTCCTGTGGGCAGGAACAGTCCCGTCACCACATTCAGCCATCGGCGCTCGAAGGGGCGCGTATGGGCATGGGTGGCAATGATGGGGAACTGGTTCAGCTTTGACAGCACATATTTGTCGCGTGTGTAGCTCAGGTCTTCGATGGCCTCCTCCAGCACGTCGTTGATTTGCGCTATCTCGTGGTCGTCGCCCGGACGGAAGAACACATGAATCGGGTTGGGTGAGCGCAGCAGCTTGTGCTCCTCCGTGTACTCTTCAATCTTCTGGCTCACGTTCTTCAGTTTCTCGGCATCGTCCAGGTATTTCGGGTCCTCGATGATGACCTCCTTGCGCACGATGTTGCGTTTCGTTCTGAGTCCCAGCATGCGCATCATCAGCATGCGGTAGGCATCCATGTTGAAGACGGTGGAGTCTTTGTTGGCCTTATAGGTGAAGAAGATGGCCAGTGGGGTCAGCACCATGGTCGAGATCCATTTGCCGAACCATATCGTCCATTCGTCGGCGCGGGCCATGCGCATGCCGGAGTTCTCAAAGATGTAGTAGACAATGAATACGAGCACCGAGACGATGACAGGCACCCCTAAGCCGCCCTTTCGGATGATGGCTCCCAACGGGGCACCGATGAAGAAGAAGATGATGCACGAAAGGGCCAGTGTGATTTTCGTGATGGCTTCCATCTTGTGCATGCGCACGTCACGGTTCAGCCAGTCGGCATAGTCGGTCTTCATCGACAAGTCGCTGTTGGCCATCTGCGACTGACTGACGGCATCCTTGGCGGCGCGAAGCTTCTGTTCGCCGCTGAGCTGGCTGAAGATGGAGTCGAAGTTTACGCCTTTTTTGAGAGCCTTGGCCACTCTGATGGAGTCGTCGGCATTGGTTTTCGGCATCATCAGCGCATATTCGCAGGCACTTCTGTAAGCCTGCCGGCCCACGCTGTCGCATAGTTGCTGCAGGGAGTCCAGGTCGTGCAGAATGCGGCGGTTGCTCTTCACCTTTGCGTTGCGGTTCAGGTCTGACACGTCGTCCATGTTGAAGCCGCCGTCATAGTCGAGGAGGATGGTCTTATAGCCGAATGTCTCCCGGCGGTAGGGAATCTCAGCCGAGCCGCCTACGTCTTGGGCGCGCATGTTCTCGAACCACTCGCCGTTCCAGAGTGTCAGCAGCAGGTGCTTCTTCTCTTCCGTCGACTGCAGCATGCCCGAATCGGCCAGAATGATGGCCTGGTCCTCGTAGCTGCCCGTGCGGCGGTAGATCATGATGCCGTATAGATGGCCCGACTCCAGGTCTTTCCGCTGCACATAGAGATTCGTCTGGGGCAGACCGTCGTAGAAGATGCCCTCTGGAATTTCCAGTTCGGGGCTGGTCTGCTTCATGGCAATCAGCAACCGTCCGAAGGATCGGTTTGCCTCCGGGCCGATGACATCCTGGAAGAAGTAGGAAATGCCGGTAATGCAGATGACGATGAAGATAAGGGAGCGCATGGCCTGCATCAGCGAGATGCCGGCTGCCTTGATGGCTGTCAGTTCCGAGCTTTCGCCCAAATTGCCGAAAGCGATGAGCGACGACAGGAGGATGGCAAGGGGGAAAGCCTGTGGCATGAGCATCAGTCCCATGTACCAGAAGAACTTTGCCAATACGTCGATGGGGAGTCCCTTGCCAATCAGCTCGTCGACATATCTCCATAAGAACTGCATCATCAGCACAAACTGGCAGATGAAGAAAGTTCCCGCAAAAAGCAGTCCGAACTGCTTGGCTATGAATATGTCGAGTTTCTTGATTCTCAGCATGACCGACCGTCATTCTTCTGGTTCAGCCTGCAAAATTACGAAGAAATTGTTAGACTACGCCACCTTTTACATATTTTTAATCTTCGCAAAATTGCCGGCCATTCATGAAGAATCTGTGGGCAATCAGAATTTCAATTCCTGTCCGCGGTAGAACTGTATGAGCGCCGTTTGATAGAGATATTCGTAGCGGGCTTGTGTCAGGTCGCTCTCCGATTTCAGATAGTTGTTCTTCGACTCGTTGAACTCGGTGATGTTGGCTTTTCCCTGTTCGTATTTCGCCTTCATCAGCTTGAAGGCATCGGCGGCACTCGTCTTGGCCTGTTCGCAACTGTTCAGCTTTTCTTGTGCCGCCACTGTGTTGTAGTAGGCTTGCTGAATCTCCTTGTAGAGCTGTTTGCGGGTGTTGTCGAGAGCCAATTGCTGGTTCTGGTAGTCAATGCGTGCCGATCGCACACTGTTGCGTGTCTGGTATCGGTTGAAGATGGGAATGCTGAGGCTCAGGCCGATGTACTGGCTGAAGTTGTTCTTCAACTGCGTCGAGAATGCGTCGGCTGCGAAGCCCGAAGTCTTGTAGTAGTTGCTGCCCATGCCGGCACTGAGGCTCAGTTGGGGGTAGTAGTCGGCCTGTGCCAGGGAGATATTCCTGTCGGCCATCTTCAGGCGGAGATTGCCGGCTTCTATTTCAGGACGGAAGGCCAGGGCTTCGGCAAAGATGGCATCGGGGGTAGGGAGAAGCTGCTGGGACCTGACGGGCAGGGTGGGGCGTTGGATGGTGAAGCCTTCGGGGGTGTCGAGTTCCAACAGTTGTGAGAGCGTGAGCAGTGACAACTGCGTGTTGTTGTCGGCCTGTGTAGCCGTCAGCCGGCTCTGTGCAAGTGTCGATTGCTGCTGCGACAGTTGGGCTTCGCTGGCTCTTCCCACTGAGAGCAGAGCCTGCAGGCGGGCCACCTGTGCCGAGTCGATGGCAATCTGCCTGTGGGCCACGTCGCTGATTTCCATGTTGTAGAGAATCTGCACGTAGGCCTGAGCCACCTGTATGCGGATGTCGTTTTTCGCCTTCTCCAAGTCGGCGGTGGCCGCCTCTAAGTTCAGTTGGGCAATCTTGATGTTGTTGGTGATGCGAAAACCCGTGAACAGCGGGAGGCTGCTCCCTATGGAGAAAGAGGTGCTGCTCGTGTTCTTGTTGGTATAGGTGTTCTCTGCCGTCAGGCCGCGGCCGAACGAGAAGTTTTGGCTGGCCGATGCGCTCAGGTCGGGAAGCTGCTGGTTCTTGGCCGTCGAGAGCTGGACTTCCTGTTTGTGAAGCTGGCTCTCATATTGCTTGATGCTGAGGTTGTGGGACACAGCGTGGCCGATGCACTGGGGGAGTGTCCACAGCTGCTGGGCCGGGGCGGAGAGGGCGATGAGGGTTGCGGTGAGACCGCAACATACTGAACGATGGATAATCATGTCCTTTTGTGTTTTGGGAAGACGTTGGAAGGAGGGTTAGTCGTCTTGGTCGTCGACGATGATCTGTGGGCCGCGCACCTTGTCGGAAAGCGTGAGGCCTTTTTTGATCTCGATGTTCACACCGTCGCTGAGACCAGTCTCAACGGGACGGCGCTCGTATTGCTTCTTGTCGGCAGAGCCGGTGACGATGTTGACGAAGGTGCTGTCGCCAACAAATTCGATGGCACTCTCGGGCACACTGAGCACCTGTTTGGCTTCGGCCAGCACGATTTCGGCATTGGCCGAATAGCCCGATCGGATGGGGCCTGACGAAGCATAGACTACGGAGTTGCCCATGCCATTGTCCTTCAGCGAGGCCAACTGTATGGCGGCCTTGATCTCAAACTGGTTGGCACCATTGCTCTGTGTGGCTTTGGGTGAGATATATTCGAGCGAAGCCTCGAAGCTCAGGTCTTGCATGGCACCGATGGTGATCTTCATCGGAGTGCCGATGTTGAGGCGGCCCACTTCCGTCTCGTCGATATTGCCACGGAAAATCAGGTCCTGCATGTTGGCCACGGTGGCAATGGTCGTGCCGTCGTTGAAGGTGTTGCTGTTGATGACCGAGTTGCCTACCTTCACGGGAATGTCGAGGATGACACCGCTGATGGTGGAGCGGATGAGGGTCGACGAGGCCGAGGCATTCGACTTCGAGATGCCGTCGCGCACCACTTGCAGGGCATCGTCGGCAGCGGCTTTCTCTTCGCGGGCCTGGCGCAGTTGCTGGCGGGCCTTCTCAAATTCCTCGTCGCTCACCAGCTTCTGCTCGTGGAGGCTCTCCGTGCGCTTGAAGTCGGTTTCTGCCTGGTTGAGGTTGATTTCCGACAGTCGCACACGGCTTTCGGCACTGGATAGCTGCCCCATGTCGGGAATCACTTTCACACGGGCGATGACCTCACCCGTCTGCACCGTCTGGCCGGGTTCCTTCATCAGTTCGGCAATGATGCCCGAAATCTGGGGTTTCACACTGACCTCATTGCGCGGTTCTATGTTTCCCGTGATGATGGTCGTTCTCATGATGTCCTTCGTTTCAGGGACAAATTCCGAATAGAAAATCTCCTTTGGAAGGCTCTTCTGCCAAAGGAAGACGAAGGTACCGATGAAAATCAGGGCAACAATGGCCGCAATGATGAGTTTTGAGTACTTTTTCATATCTTTTGTTGTTTCGTTATTCGTCTCTCATGGCATCAACGGGCTTGATGCTCATGGCACGGACCGCTGGGGCCAGGCCGGCCAACACGCCCATGACGGCAATGACAAAGGCGCAGAGGATGGCCGTCCAGAAGTCCACTTGGAAATGGGCGGCCAGAATGCCGTCTTCGGTGTTGGCCAGTTCAAGCATTTGCAGGATGACCACGGCGAGGAGAATGCCGCTCATGCCTGCCACTAATGTGAGTACGATGCTCTCGGCAATGATTTGTGAGAGGATCATGCGCGGTGTGGCACCGATGGCGCGGCGGATGCCAATCTCCGTCGTCCGTTCGCGCACCGTGACCATCATGATGTTCGACACGCCAATGGCTCCAGCCAACAGTGTGCCTAATCCCACAAGCCAGATGAGGAAGTTGACCCCTCGGAACAGGTTGTCGAGCATTTGGAACAGCACCTCGGTATTGAAGACCATGATGCCGAGTTCGTCGTTCGGGTCAATGGTATGCGCCCGTCCGATGGTTTCGCGGATATGGGGGGCCAAGGTGGACATCACCACGCCCGGACGGCCTGTCACGGCAATCATGTCGACACTTGTGCCCCGGTTGTAGGTCTGCTGCATCAGTGTGATGGGCAGCAGCATGGTGGTTCCAGCCTCCGATCCGAACGAAATGGAGCCCGACACATTGTAGTCGACGCCCACTACTTGATAATAGATGCCGTCCACACGGATGAACTTGCCGCACGGGTCGCCTCCACCGGGGAACAGCTCTTTGTATGTCTTCTTGCCGATGACGCACACCTTCCGGCGCTGCGTCACGTCCATCTTGTTGAGGTAGCGGCCATAGAACATCTTCGGGCTGTTGACCTCCTGAAAATCAGGCAGCACGCCGTTCACTCCTACGGAAGCCTTGCGGTCGCCGTAATAGGCGGTCCCGCCATTGCTGAACAGCACGGGCGATACTACCTCAAGCTCGGGGATGCTGCTTTTCAGCCGTTCCACATCCTTATATTCCATGCTCCAGTAGCGGCCTTTCCGAAAGCCTTTGTAGGCCTTTGTGGTCGGCTGTGCCCATACCATGGCCGAGTTGGTGGCGAATCCTTCGAAAGTCTGGTTGAGCATCTCCTTCATTCCCTGACCGCCGCCGATGAGGGCCACGAGCATGAACACACCCCAGAAGATGCCGAAGCCTGTCAGAAAGCTGCGGCTCTTGTTCCTCGTCAGTGTGTCGAGTATTTCGCGGTATGTATCGAGGTCTATTCTCATATTGCTTAAAGGGTTAATCGGCGCGCAACGCTTCAATGGGGCGTATGCGTGCGGCTTTCAACGAAGGAATCAGTCCTGCTATCGTGCCGGCGATGATCATCACCAATGTCGCTTCGATGCAGATGTCGATGCCCACGGTGGGGTCGGAGAACATCGTGGCTTTGAAAAGCCCTGCATCCACCTGCATGTTGCCTATCGTGGCATCCATGTACTCGTTGGCGGCTATTCCCAACAGCATGCCGACATAGCCGAAGATGGTGGTGATGATGATGCTCTCCACAATGATGAGTCTCAGGATGCTCCAGGGCTTGGCGCCGATGGCCTTGCGGATGCCGAACTCGTGCGTACGCTCTTTCACGGTGATGAGCATGATATTCGATACGCCGACGATTCCGCTGAGCAGTGTGAACAAGCCTACAATCCACAGGGCTGTGCGGATGATTCTGATGCCTTTCTGCATTTGGAGTGACTGCATGTAGCGGTTCCATAGCCAAAGGGCATCTTCGTCGTCGGGTGCCACTTGGTGGTTGGCACCTATGCGCTTTTTGTATTCGCGTTCGAATTGCAGGTTCTCGGCCTCGGTCTCCAATCCGTGGAAGGTGAACTCGATATTCCCGGCATCGTTGCCCTTGGCAAACATGCGTTTGAGGGTAGTGTAAGGAATAAACGGGCTGGGGCTGTCGTTCTCCCTCTCCTTGAAGATGCCTACAACACGGAAAACGAAATTGCCCACTTTGACATACTGGCCGATGAAGGCAGACAGCTTCGCCTGTTGGGAGCTATGGGACAGGGTGGAGATGTTGAGCAGTTCGCGGACCTGGTTGTTGCCTAACACAATGACCTTGCGCTTTTCGCGCATGTCGATCTCGTTGATGAATCGTCCGTAGAGCATCTCTGTCTTCTCAATCTTGAAGTGGTTGGGGTAGACACCCTTTAACGAACTCATGATATACTGCTGTCCTACCGAGATGGTCTGGCCGGATTGCGATTCTACGGCTCCCACTTCGTCGATGGTCTGTCTGAAACTGTTCAAAGTGGTCTCAAGATCGCGGTCAGTGAGCGGGAAGTAACGGCCTTCTTTCAGTCCCTGATAGGGCTTGGTCGTCGTTCCGCCAAAAATCATGATCGTATTTGAGAGGAATCGGTCCGACTGTTTCAGTTGGGCATTGATAAGCCCGTTGCCGGCCCCTAACAGTACGATGATCATGAAGATTCCCCATGCCACGGCAAAGCCGGTGAGGGCCGTGCGCAGCTTGTTGCGCCGGGCCGTCTGCCATATCTCATTCAATAACTCCATCCTTGATCCTGATAATCCTGTTTGTCTTTTCGGCCACGGTAGGGTCGTGGGTCACGATGACCTGTGTCATGCCTTCCCGTTCGTTCAGTTCCTTCAACAGCTGCATCACCTCCGTCGAAGTCTTCGAGTCGAGCGCACCCGTTGGCTCGTCGGCGAGGATAATCTGGGGCTTCGTGATGAGCGCACGGGCAATGGCCACGCGCTGGCGTTGTCCGCCACTCAGCTCGTTGGGATAGTGTGTGGCCCAGTCGGTCAGACCGAGACGTTCCAGATACTCCATGGCCATCTGGTGGCGTTTCCGCCGCGGCACGCCCTGGTAGAAGAGTGGCAGCTCCACGTTTTCGACAGCCGTCTTGAACGAGATGAGGTTGAACGACTGGAAGATGAAGCCGATCATGCGGTTGCGGTACTCGGCGGCCTTCGCCTCGCTCAAGTTCTTGATGAGCACATCGGCCAGACGGTATTCGCCCGAGTCGTAGTTGTCGAGGATTCCTAATATATTTAATAAGGTGGACTTGCCCGAACCACTGGCTCCCATGATGGACACGAACTCGCCCCGTTCAATGTCGAGGCTGATGCCT
Source organism: uncultured Prevotella sp. (assembly GCA_947302435.1). Classification (GTDB taxonomy): domain Bacteria; phylum Bacteroidota; class Bacteroidia; order Bacteroidales; family Bacteroidaceae; genus Prevotella. The sequence goes on from CAMYVQ010000057.1 coordinate 14,135, forward strand.
TTGAGTACGTGCAAGGGCTGCGCACCGAAGTAAGTCTTGTTGATGTCGCGAAGTTTGATCATGAATGGTTAAAGTCTAATCTGACGACAAAGTTAGGGAGAAACTTTTGAAATGTTTCAGTTTTTGGTGTGAAAAATACATAGTTTAAGATATAATGTCAACTTATTAGACATTATTTAGCCTTTGTTGGCAGTAGAGTAACAACTCAGCACCTCATCATTTTTGTTCAATTTCTGCGCGAAGCGCATCCTTTTCGTCAGGTGCTGTTGACCTCCAAAGAAAGTAGATTCTGCATGGGAAAAACATCGTCGGCAGAACACGTTCTGTGGAAAAGTTGGCCTCTTTGTAATCTATACAGTTTCGTTTTTCCGTCCTTTTTGGGAGAGTCCGGGGGCGTTTTTCATAGGCTCCCTTGTCATTCATATTGAATGGCGCCGCCAGAATGGGAAAAGTCGGTTGCTGTTGTTTCTCACTCGCGATGGAAACGAATATAGATCACACCACTATCAGATATGAATCACACCGCCATTCAACATGGATGACAACAAGAAGAAAGTCAAACAATGGTGAGAACGATGATGAATTGCAGTGAAAAACAAGTCAAATGGCCCGAAAAACGCTCGCAAATCAAAGCTCAGAAGAAACGCAACCGAAACGTCCACGTTGGTTGTATTCATCATTTTAATAGAATTTAATTGTTTTCTGGGACTATTCCCATCCTCAATAT
>CAMYVQ010000058.1 GCA_947302435.1 uncultured Prevotella sp.
CAGGTGCAGCTCGACGAGCAGGGCATCCCCACGTATGACATCAAGGAGAACGTGGCTTGGGACAACATTCCCTTCGACGACGACATCGCCGAGATAGCCCGCAACTGCCGCGCCGTCTGCTTCGGTTCGCTGGCCCAGCGCAATGTTGTGAGCCGCACCACTATCCAGAAGTTCCTCGATGCTACGCCCCACGACTGCCTGAAGATTTTCGATATCAACCTGCGCCAGCAGTTCTACACACAGGAGATTCTGAAAGAGTCGTTCCAGCGTTGCAACATCCTGAAGATCAACGACGAGGAACTGGTGCTCATCGGCCGCATGTTTGGCTATCCAGGCCTTGATATTGAGAACAAGTGCTGGCTGATTCTCGGCAAGTACAATCTCGACATGCTTGTGCTCACCTGTGGCACCAACGGCTCATACGTCTTCACTCCCGGCCAGAAGTCCTTCCAGGAGACTCCGAAGGTCAAGGTGGCCGACACTGTAGGCGCAGGCGACTCCTTCACTGGCTCGTTCGTGGGCAGCATCCTCAACGGCAAGTCTGTTCCTGAGGCCCATCGCACCGCCGTTCAGGTGTCTGCATACGTCTGCACCCAGAATGGCGCCATGCCAGCCTATCCTGAAGAACTACTGAAGTAGCTTATTAAGCCTATACCTTTTTAATGGTTTTACAAAGTCGTCGACTTTGTCGGACAAACTCGTCGAGTTTGTGTCACAAAGTCGACGACTTTGTAAATTCATTTCACATCAACAAAAAAACGGATGCCTATCAGTTGAACCTTATATCCGTAATGATCTGAGAATGAACATAGTCGTTGAGCTTTTTCACAAGCTCCTGGCGTTGCATGCTCAGGTTCTGACGGAGGGCTGGCACACTGATTTTCACGTAGAGAGTCTGGTTGTAAATCGTCACTTGCGTGGTGTAACGGGCTATTGCCTCACCAGCCACAAGGGGCCATGCCTCCACAAGGCGTTTCTGCAAGAGAGGGGTCTCTAACCCTTGGACACGCAGATTGCGCATGACCAAGTCTTTAATGGATTGTACGTCGCGACGGAACATTGCTATGGACTAATGTTATACTACTTCACCGTTCTCGACATGGAACAGGCGGTAATCGAAATGGCCTTGCTTCAGGATCTGATCGAGATGGTCGCGGTTGGTGTCGGTGATGAAAATCTGACCGAAGCCGTCGCCTGACACCAGTTCTACAATCTTCTCTACACGCGAGGCATCGAGCTTGTCGAAGATGTCGTCGAGCAGCAACAGCGGCATGGTCTGGGTTCCCGACTGTTTCAAAAAGGAGAACTGGGCCAGCTTCAAGGCAATGACAAACGTCTTCTGCTGCCCCTGCGAACCCTCGCGGCGCATGGGATGGCCGTCGAGCAGTATCTCCAAATCGTCGCGATGCACGCCGTGGAGCGAATAGCCTACGGCACGGTCTTTCATGCGGTCACGACGGATGACATCGAGTAGCGGCCCGCGCTGGCAGTGCGAATAGTAGTTGAGCGAGACCTGTTCGTGATTGCCCGAAATGATGGAATAATACTCCTGGAACAGCGGCACCAACTGTCTGACAAGGGCATCGCGCTGCCTGTAGATGGCCTCTCCCTCCACGGCCATCTGCTCCTCCAGAATGGAAAGAACGTCGGGGTCAGGTTCGGCATCCTCCATCTTCAACATGGTGTTGCGCTGCAACAAGGCCTTGTTGTAGCGGTTCAAGGTGTCAATATAGGTACGGTCGAGTTGGGAGATGACCACATCCATCAGCTTGCGCCGCTCCTCACTGCCCCCTTCTATTAATAAGGTGTCACCGGGAGCGATCATCACCACAGGAATGAGGCCGATGTGTTCCGACAGCCGGCGATACTCCTTTTTGTCGCGTTTGAAGTGCTTCTTCGTGCCGCGCTTCATACCGCAATAGATATTGAAATCGCCATAGTCGCCCTCCAGCACGAAGAACGGTGCATCGTGCTGAATGACCATCGAATCCTGTGCGGTATAGGCCGAACGGCAAAAGGAAAGGAAGTAGATGGCATCGAGTACATTCGTCTTCCCTGCCCCATTATGCCCAATCAGGCAATTGAACTTGGACGAAAGCTCAAGCGTTGCCTCTTTGATGTTCTTATAGTTCAGTATCGAGAGCCTTTGAAGAATCATTCAATATGATTTTTCGTGCAAAATTACTGCTTTTAGGGGGGAAAAACGAAAAAAGTTTTGAATAAATTTCAGTATGTGCGATAAATTCAGTAATTTTGCGCCGCAAAAGTGTGGCTATGTCTTTCAGGCACAAGCAATTTTGCAGAACAGAATAGAAAAACTAAAAAAAGAACATTAATAATGGCAGAAAAAACAAAGAATCAAGCCGCTCCTTCTATGGAAGAGTCGCTTTCTCAGAGCGAGGCATTATTCCTCAAGTACAAAAACGCTATCATTGGCTGCGTGGCAGCTTTAGTAGTGGTGATTGGTGGCTACTCAGCCTACAAGACCTACGTGTCGGAACCCAATGAGCAGAAAGCCAGCACCGCTATCGCCAAGTGTCAGGAGAAGTTCCAGAACCAGCAGTTCGAGCTGGCACTCAATGGCGACAGTCTGGGCAATGTGGGTTTTCTGCAGATTGCAAGTGACTACAGTTCAACCGATGCCGGCAACCTGGCAAACCTCTATGCAGGACTTTGCTATGCCAACCTTGACAAGTGGCAGGAAGCAGCCCAGTATTTAGAGAAGTTCGACGGTGCAAAGGACAAGATGGTGTCGCCTGCCGCTCTCGGTGCATTAGGCAACGCATACGCTCACTTAGAGCAGCTCGACAAGGCTGTCAGCACACTGAAAGAAGCTGCCGAGAAGGCCGACAACAATTCGCTCTCCCCCACCTTCCTCATTCAGGCAGGCCAGATTTTGGAGAAGCAGGACAAGAAAGCTGAGGCCCTGAAGCTCTACAAGCAGGTGAAGGAGAAGTACTTCAAGTCGATGCAGTACCAGACCATTGACGAATACATCGAGCGCGTTTCCGAGTAAGAATGGCAACCAAGAATCTCTCTGAATACAACATGGCCAAGGTGCCCGATGCGTCGAACATGATTTTCGGCATCGTGGTGGCTGAATGGAATCCCGAAATCACGGGAGCACTGTTGGAGGGTTGCGTCAATACGCTTGAGAAACACGGGGCATTGCCTGAGAACATCCATGTGAAGACGGTGCCAGGCTCTTTCGAGCTGATTTATGGCGCACGCCAGATGACCCTCAACGACGGCTACGACGCAGTCATCATCCTCGGCTGCGTCATCCGTGGCGAGACTCCCCACTTCGACTACATCTGTCAGGGAGTGACCGAGGGCATCGCCCGTCTGAACGCCACCAACAACATCCCCGTGATCTACGGTCTGCTGACAACCAATGATTTCCAGCAAGCCAAAGACCGTGCCGGCGGGCGATTAGGCAACAAAGGTGACGAGTGCGCCGTGGTGGCTATCAAGATGGCCAAGTTCTGAAAACAAGTTCTAAAAACAATACGACTGGCGAAACCTCAACTGAGATTTCGCCAGTCTTTTTTATATAAACCTAATGATAAGCCTCGAAAAGAATAACGCTTGAACTCCCCTACCGACTACTTTCCTTCCAACAGGACTGCCGTACGCACACGGCTCAACGTCTCGGGAGTCATCTGCAAATAGCTGGCAATATAGACCAACGGAGCACGAAGCACCAACTGGGGCGAACTCTTCACCAGCTTCTGATAACGATCCTGCGCACTCTCAAAGCGAAGCATATCGGCACGCTGCTGACTGATGATCAGCGACTCCTCCAGAATCTTTCGGTAGAGAATCTGGATGTTCACACTGCGCATGGCCACCGCCTCAAGTTCAGCTTTTGGCATGGCATAGATGAGCGTAGGCTCCAATGCCTGCATAATCTGCATGGAGGGCTTTTCCTTGAACAGGCTCTCGATACTCATCATGATGGTGTTCTCGACAGCCATATACTCCGTAAGCTCCTTGTTGTTCTTATAGTAGAACTGGCGCACCAGTCCCTTCACAATCCAATAAATGTTCTGACAGGTATCACCCTCGCCAAGAATTTTTTCACCCTTGGCAAACTTCATCGGAACCAACACACTCTCCAGTATGTCAAGTTCATCATGGGTCATCGTACTGTATCTTCTGGCCAACTCACGGGCCACATCTCTTCGGGTTAAACTTAGGTTTGGCATATCAAAGATTATAGTTTTGGTTAAAAGATTAGTCTTGTTCGTTCATAGAGAATCATCAGTCGAGTTTCAGCACGGCCAGGAAGGCTTTCTGCGGCACCTCCACATTACCGATCTGCTTCATCCGCTTCTTGCCCCGCTTCTGTTTCTCCAACAGTTTTCGCTTGCGACTCACGTCGCCTCCGTAGCATTTGGCCAACACATCCTTACGCACCTGCTTCACCGTCTCGCGGGCGATAATCTTTGCGCCGATGGCGGCTTGAATGGCGATGTCGAACTGTTGGCGTGGTATCAGTTCTTTCAGTTTCTCGCACATCCGGCGACCAAAAGTCACGGCATTGTCCTGATGGGTCAGTGTCGAGAGGGCATCGACAGGCTCGCCGTTGAGCAGTATGTCGAGCTTGATGAGCTTTGAGGGGCGGAACGAATCGATATGGTAGTCGAACGAGGCGTAGCCCTTGGAAATACTCTTCAGCTTGTCATAGAAGTCTATCACGATTTCGCCCAACGGCAGCATAAAGTGCAGTTCCACACGGTTTCCGCTGACATATTGCTGGTCAAGCAGTTCGCCGCGCTTGTCCAAGCAGAGTGTCATGATGGGGCCGATATAGTCGGCAGCCGTGATGATAGAGGCCCGGATATAAGGTTCCTCGATACGGTCGATCATCACCGTGTCGGGCATGCCCGAAGGATTGTGTACCTCCTTCACCTCGCCCTGCTTCGTGTAGCACATATAGGTAACGTTGGGCACAGTGGTGATTACATCCATGTCGAACTCACGATCCAAGCGTTCCTGCACTATCTCCATGTGCAACAGTCCCAAGAAGCCGCAACGGAACCCGAAGCCCAAGGCAATCGATGTCTCTGGCACAAAGGTCAGCGAGGCATCGTTCAACCGCAGCTTCTCCAACGAGGCACGCAGGTTCTCATAGTCCGTAGGGTCGATGGGATAGACACCGGCAAACACCATCGGCTTCACTTCCTGGAAACCCTCAATGGCCTTGTCGCACGGACGGGCCACATGGGTGATCGTATCGCCCACCTTCACCTCCTTGGCATCCTTGATACCACTGATAATATAGCCCACCTCACCCGTTCCTAACTCCTTGCGAGGAATCATGTCCATCTTCAGCACGCCTACCTCGTCGGCTTCGTACTCCATACCAGTGTTGAAGAACTTCACCTTGTCGCCCTTGGCAATCTTTCCGTTGAGCACCTTGAAATAGGCAATGATGCCACGGAACGAATTGAACACGGAGTCAAAGATCAATGCCTGCAACGGGGCGTTCTCGTCTCCCACAGGATGCGGAATGCGGTCCACCACTGCATCGAGAATGTCGTCGACACCCTCGCCCGTCTTGCCCGAAGCGCGGATAATCTCCTCGCGGTCGCACCCCAAGAGGTCGATAATTTCGTCTTCCACTTCGTCGGGCATGGCACTGGGCATGTCGATTTTATTGATGACGGGAATAATCTCCAGATTGTTGTCGATAGCCATGTAAAGGTTCGAGATGGTCTGTGCCTGCACGCCCTGCGTGGCATCGACCACAAGCAGCGCACCCTCGCAGGCAGCTATCGAACGGCTCACCTCATACGAAAAATCCACGTGTCCCGGAGTATCAATCAGATTCAGGATATATTTCTGCCCGTCCTTTTCATACTCCATCTGAATGGCATGGCTTTTAATCGTAATGCCACGCTCACGCTCAAGATCCATATCGTCAAGCATCTGACCCTCAGTCACTTGAATGGTTTTTGTGCGTTCCAGCAATCGATCGGCAAGTGTAGACTTTCCATGATCGATATGAGCTATAATACAAAAATTTCTGATATGGTTCATGCGTATTTCTCTTATTTAAGATGCAAAAATACAAAAAAAACATCAATTCCATATCATTTTAGCTTTTTTTGTATATAAAAAGATTATCATTTTCTACAAAAAAAAGAAAAAATAGCCTTATCTTTGCACTGACATCGGAATAAGGGTTCCGATTCCAGCTTTAAACATCCGATTTTTCTTCAATAGAGCAGACTATGGCAGATTTACCCCCACTCATTCAAGACCTGGCACTCATGCTGATGGTGGCAGGCATCGTGACCATCATTTTCAAGCGCCTGAAGCAGCCCTTGGTGCTGGGCTATATCATGGCCGGCTTCTTGGTTTCACCCCACATGCCCTATACGGCTTCGGTGGTCGACATGTCGAACATCCATCTATGGGCCGACATCGGCGTGATGTTCCTCTTGTTCTCCTTGGGTCTGGACTTCTCGTTCAAGAAGATTCTGAAGATGGGGGCCTCACCCATCATCTCGACCATGAGCATCATCTTCTCCATGTCGATACTGGGTGTCTGCGTGGGCCATGCCTTCGGGTGGTCGAAGATGGACTGCATCTTCCTCGGCGGTATGCTGGCCATGAGTTCCACAACGATTATCTATAAGGCTTTCGACGATCTGGGACTGCGACAACAACAGTTTACCGGTCTCGTGATGTCGGTGCTGATTCTGGAAGACATTCTCGCCATCGTCATGATGGTGATGCTGAGTGCCATCGCCAGCGGACAGAACCCCGACGGTGGGCAGATGTTAGGCTCGGTTGTGAAAATCGGCTTTTTCCTGATTCTATGGTTAGTGGTGGGCATCTTCGCCGTCCCACTTTTTCTGCGTTCCGTCCGCAAGCTTATCAATGCCGAGGTGTTGCTTATCGTTTCATTGGGCCTTTGCTGCGCCATGGCCGTCTTCTCGACAAAAGTCGGATTCTCGTCAGCTTTCGGTGCCTTTATCATGGGTAGCATCCTCGCTGAGACGGTAGAAGCCGAACGCATCGAAAAGCTTGTCGAGCCAGTGAAGAACCTCTTTGGTGCCATCTTCTTTGTGTCTGTGGGCATGCTCGTCGATCCCGTGATTCTTATCAACTACGCCCTGCCGATCTTCACCCTCGTCATGACCATCCTGATTGGCCAGAGCACGTTGGGTTCCTTCTCGTTCATGCTGGGCGGCGAGTCGCTGAAGTCTGCCATGCGCTGCGGCTTTTCGATGGCACAAATCGGTGAGTTCTCGTTCATCATCGCCTCATTAGGCCTCTCTTTGGGAGTCATCAGCGATTTCCTCTATCCAGTGGTAGTGGCCGTATCTGTTATCACGACCTTTCTCACACCTTACATGATACGGTTTGCCACCCCGGCCTACACAGCCTTGGAGCACCGACTGCCCTCACGGCTCATCCAGATGCTCAATCATCTGTCAACGAGCCAGCCCAGCAGCAAGGAACAAAGCAAATGGAAAAGTCTGCTGACGCAGATGCTCATCAACGTATTCGTCTACGGCATCCTTTCAGTGGCTTCCATCACACTGATGTTCATGTTCTTCCATCCCTTCATGCAGAAGATGCTGCCCACTTCGTGGTATGCCAATGCCATCACAGGACTCGCCACGGTAGTGGTTATCTCGCCATTCCTCCGTGCCATCGTCATGAAGAAAAACCGCAGCGAGGAGTGGAAAGCCTTATGGAATGAAAGCAACCGTAACCGCATTCCACTGATATTCACGGTTTTAGTACGCATGGTCATTGCCATGTCGTTCGTCTTCTATATCTGCAACCATCTGTTCCATTTCGCCCCTGCCATCGTGGTGTCGTTAGGTTTCGTGGCCGTGATCCTGATGGTCTTCTCACGTCGCATCAAGCGCAACAGCATCCTGATGGAACGCCTGTTCATCAACAATCTGCGCTCACGCGACATCGAGGCTCAGGTACACGGAAAGAAGCGCCCACTCTATGAGGGTCGTCTGCTCGACCGCGATATTCACATTGCCGACTTCGAGGTGCCCAGCAACTCACAATGGATGGGACACACCTTGCGCCAACTCAATTTAGGAAAGAAATACGGGGTACACGTGAGCAGTATTCTTCGCGGCGGCTTCCGCCTGAACATCCCTGACGGCGACTACGTCATCTTCCCTTACGACCGCCTGCAGGTCATCGGAAGTGACGAACAGTTAAGCAAACTGGGTGCTGCATTAGAAAAAGAGGTGTTCGGTGAGGATCCCGAACTGGAAAAACGCGAGATGAAGCTGCAGCAGCTCATCATCGGCAGCAAAAGCCCCTTCATCGGCAAGACCCTCATCGACAGTGGCATCCGCAGCATATACAGCTGCATGGTGGTAGGTCTGGAAGAAGGAAAAGAAAACCTCTCCCCCTTCCGTCCCGACCGCAAGTTCCAGGAGGGCGACATCATCTGGGTGGTTGGCGAACAGGAGTCCGTCAACGCACTGCTAAACAATAACTAATGATAAAGAGACATGAAGAAAACCGTATTGATAACAGGCGCGACAAGCGGCATCGGCCTTGCTTGCGCACAGAAGTTTGCAGCCAACGGTGACAGACTGATTCTGACAGGACGCAATGGGAAACGACTGGCCGAAATCCAGAAAGAACTCACTGACCAAGGAGCCGAGGTCATCACATTGGTCTTCGATGTGAGAGACCGAAAGAAAGCAACCGATTGTCTCAATGGCCTGCCTAAAGAATGGCAGGACATCGACGTGCTGATCAACAATGCAGGTCTTGCCCTTGGCTTAGAACCCGAATACGAAGGCAATCCCGACGACTGGGAAACAATGATCGACACGAACATCAAAGGCCTTCTCACCATGACGCGGCTCATCGTGCCAGGCATGGTCTCGCGCAACCGAGGTCATATCATCAACATTGGTTCGGTGGCTGGCGATGCCGCCTACGCCGGCGGCAATGTCTACTGTGCCACCAAGGCTGCTGTGAAAGCCCTTTCCGACGGACTGCGTATCGATGTGGCCGATACCGCCATCCGTGTCACCAACTTGAAGCCTGGCTTAGTGGAAACTAATTTCAGCAACACCCGTTTCCACGGCGACACCGCCCGTGCCGCCACTGTCTACAAGGGCATCAAGCCCCTCACCGGCGACGACATTGCCGACGTAGCCGTCTATGCCGCCAATGCGCCCGAACATGTGCAAATAGCCGAAGTACTGATATTGGCCACCCATCAGGCCAGCGGCAGCGTGATTGTAAGGAAATAAGGATAACTTACAAAGACTGTAAACATTCAAACAATTCAGACTATGGAAAAAGAATTTGATTGGGCAGAGGACATTGAAGGGGCCGTCACCGTTTGTGACACAAAGGGAACGGTTGTGTATATGAACAAACGTTCGCGCGAGACCTTCAATAAGGATGGAGAATCAATGGTAGGGAAAAGCATGATGCCCTGTCACTCCGAACGGTCACAGGGCATCATCCGCGAAATGATGGAACAGAACAAGCCGCACTGCTATACCATCAGCAAGAAGGGACAGCGAAAACTGATCTACCAGACTCCTTGGCGTGAGGATGGCATCGTGAAGGGATTAGTGGAATTCTCTTTTGTCATCCCTGAGGAGATGCCACACTACGACCGAGGTTAGAACCGTCCGGGACCTCCGAAACCGCCGGGGCCGCGACCGCCGCCGAAGCCTCCAAAACCGCCACGATTGCCACGATTGCCACGACGACCACCATCAGGAGGGCCGTCGGGTTCCATGCGCATGCCCTGACGCGCCTCTTTTGTGCCGAAGAGGTTCAGGCGGTAGGTGGCACGCAGCATGACGTAGCTGTTGATGGAGTTGTACCAGTTGTCGGTACGCGACATGGCACTGATGGAACGCGAGAAGTTGGACTGTTGCCCCAGGATGTCGTAGAACTCCAAGCGCAATGACAGAGGCTTGCCCTTCAAGAAGCTCTGCGAGATTTGGGCGTTCCATATCAGCTCATTGGTGTTGGCAGCATCATCGCTATAGCCACGACGCGACGACATGTTGAGCGAAGTGGTGAACTGCATGCCCCAAGGAGCTTGAATCGTGGTGTTGAAACCGTAGTTGAAAGACCATGTGGAGAGGTTCGAGTTGGGCTGCAGGGCATTATAGGCATAGTTATAACGCACGGCCCCGTTCAGTTCAAACTCCAGCCAGTCGTTGCGGTAGCTGGCACCCAGACGTTCGCCAAGGGTTGTTTGCTTGGTCGTCATCTTGCTCACGTTGCCATCGCGCAACATGTCGATATAGCCCACATTGTTGCTGTAGTTGACCTCGGTCGAAGTGTTCATATTGAAGAATCCCAAGGTGTCGATGGCAGTATTGAACATCAGGTTTCCTCCTACATTCCAGTTGCCGTTGATGTTCTCCGGCCTCGACTCGCGTCCGCCCGTCACAGGGTCGTACTTCACCATGTTAGCCACTGAGTTCGAGGTGGTCGAGAAATTCACATTGGCAAAGATGAACCGCTGATGGCGCTCGAAGTAGTTATTATAGCGCCAGTTGAACCGCTGCGTGAACGAGGGCTTCAGTCCCGGATTACCCGATGTGATGTTCAGAGGGTCGCTGTTGTCAGTGATGGGCAACAGGTCGCTCATAGAAGGCTGGCTCGTGTTACCACGATACTCGAAGCGCATCTGGCCGCGGTCGCTGATCTTCCAGCGGAAATTGGCCGTAGGACTCCAGTTGACCACATTACGGTTCGTCACCGTGTCGGTGGAAAGATAGCGATAGGTGAACTCTGACGACTGTGGGATGATCTGCACACCGACATTGAAGTTGTAGGCCTTACGAATGACACGCAACATGACTTCACCCGTATGGATATAGTTCCTATATTGTGAGAAACGGCTCAACGAAGTGTCAAGGAAATCAGTGTAGCTATGTCCACCCAAAGCTCCGAATATGGGATCCCACTCGCGATAGTCAGGATAGAGTGTAGACATGTCATAGCGGCGCGTGGGGTCGGTCATGCTCCAGAAATCGTAGGTAGAGCGGTCGCTCTTTGTGTAGCGATACTGGAATTTATAGCTGAACTGTAGGAAAGTGGCCTGGAAGATAGGCTCACTATAGGTCAGACGGACATTATAATCATAGTTTTTGGTTGGTGTCACATTGTAGCGGTTGCGCTGGTAGGCCGAATCGCCTGTGGCCAACTGATAGAGGTTGACCAGACTGCGCGAGAACGACTCCGAGGCTCCCTCGTTATAGTTGCCGCCCAACTGCAGGGTGATGTTACGACCGCCGCCACCCAGTTTGCGGTTCAGTTGCAGCGTGCCGCCAAAGCGCTTCGAGTCGCTGTAGTTCAGTCCGCCGTTCTGCCGCTGGTTGACCACCAATGCCGAGTCGATGCCCAACAGCTTGCTGGCCATATACGCAATATTGTCGGTAGACGACACGTAGCTGTAGGGGTCGTCACTGAATGTTCCTGACCCGCTCGACGACGTGCCGTCGTTGGTGCCGTAGCTCCATGTGGGGCGGAAGCTGATGTTCCAGAGCGAGTCGGGCATCCACTCCACGCGCATCTGGGCATTCCAGGAGTTGGAACGCGAGAAATTCTGGTTCACCGATTCAGAGAACGATCCCGTCTTGGCGACGAAGTTCTCACTGGAACGGCGGCTCCAGACATCGCCGTCGTTGTGGTTCCAGCGCACTGATCCGTCCCACTTCAATTTGTCCTTCTCCTCGTAGTTGAAGTTCACGGCTCCCATCTTCGAGGCCTGCAGTCCGTTGCGGCCACCACCGCCGAAACGTCCGCCGCCACCGCCGCCACCAAAGCCCATGTCATTGGTGTTGTTGGCATTGAGAAAAGCCATCGACCGCCAGTTGTCCTTCATCACGGCAGCCATGGCGCGTCCGCTATAGCGGTCTTTCGTACCCATACCGGCATCGACATTGGCAAACATGCCTTTGTTCATGCCTTTTTTCAGTCCGAAGTCGAGCACCGTCTGGTCGTTGCCGTCGTCGATACCCGTTATGCGGCTCAGGTCGCTTTTCTCGTCATAGGTCTTGATGCGCTCCACAATCGAGGTGGGCAGGTTCTTGATGGCCGTCTTCGTGTCGCCGGTCATGAACTCCTTGCCGTCTACCATGATTTTCTTCACCTCCTTGCCATTGATCTTAATGGTACCGTCGTCCGACACCTCTGCACCGGGCAGTTTCTTCACCAACTCTTCGACCACCGAGCCTTCGGGAGTCTTGTAGGCCGTCGCATTATAAATTAAGGTGTCTTCCTTGGAATAGACCTTGGCCACGTTTTTCACCACTTCGACCTCCTTCAGCAGTTTCGAGTCGGGCTGGATGGTCAGTGTGCCCATAGCCAAGGGCTTCCCTTCCACGGAGATGTTCTTGTAGAGGGTCTTGAAACCCACGTAGCTGACTCTCACAATGTAGCGCCCGTCAACGGGAGCGGTCATCGTGAACTGGCCCTCCATGTTAGTCACTGTGTTTGCCGCAACGGTACTGTCGGTTTTCAGCAACGCAATGGTTGCCTGAATGACAGCCTCTTTCTGTTCGTCGTCGACAACTCTTCCCGAAATGGTCCGCTGTGCCTGCACGGACAGCACCGTGGCACAGACGAAAAGTAGGAATAGAACTCGTTTCATGTCGTATGATTTATTTGATATTTTTACCTTTCTGGACTGTAAAGAATGTACCTGATTGATTATCCAATATACACTTCTTATTCTATCAGACGACAGACTACGATTAAAGTTTAATGAACCCTATAAAAAAACGTCACCTTTCGATGACGTTATCTTTTTCTCAATGTTTCCACGATACGAGCCATTTGGTTGGGGATGCGTATCTGCTGCGGACATTTGGGCAGACAGGCCTCACAGTCGGTACACTGCGTTGCCCACTTTTCCGCTTCGGGCAGGGCTTTCTTCAGCCCCTCCGAGAACTTGAGTTTTCGTGTCATATAGTCGTCTGCCTGCTTGTCGGGCAACGGGAGCAGATGCTCATTGACCGCCTCATTATAGTAGGCGAAATTACCCGGAATATCCACTCCGAACGGACAAGGCATGCAATAACTGCAAGTGGTGCAGGGAATGGTGGGGAATCCTGCCATCTGGTCGGCAATCTCGGCCAACAGCTTGTTCTCCTGTTCCGTACAGGGATCTAACGGCGAGAAGGTACCCACGTTGTCCACCAGATGATCCATGCGGTTCATGCCGCTCAACGTGGTGAGGATGTTTGGATAGGAGCCTACCCAGCGGAAAGCCCATCGTGCCGTGCTGTCGTCGGGATGTACGGCCTTCAACTGATCGGTCAGCTCCTGTGCCATACGCCCGAAAGCGCCGCCTCGCAGCGGTTCCATCACCACACACTGCACTCCCACCTTCTCACACTTCTCATACAGGTATTCCGCATCGGCATCGTGTCGCCGGCCCTGGCGTAAGGAGGCGTGCCGCCAGTCAAGGAAGTTCATCTGAATCTGCACAAAATCCCAATGGTACTCTTCCTGACGGTCAAGCAGCCAGTCGAAGTCGCGCACATCGCCATGATACGAGAAGCCCAGATGCTTGATGCGTCCGGCCTCGCGCTCTTTCAGGAGGAAGTCGAGCACGCCATTGTCGAGGAAGCGCCCCTGCAACGTCTCCATGCCCCCACCGATACTGTGCAACAGGTAGTAGTCGATATAGTCCACCTTCAGGCGTTCCAACGACTGCTCATACATGCGTTTCGAGTCGTCAAAACTCCACACACGCCTGTTCTGGTTCGACATCTTCGTAGCCACATAGTATTTCTCACGAGGATGGCGGCTCAAGGCATTGCCCGTGAGCACTTCCGACTGTCCTCCCATATACATGGGGGCGGTGTCGAAATAGTTCACACCGTGTGCAATGGCATAGTCCACCAGACGGTTCACCTCGTCCTGGTCATTGGGCAGGCGCATCATACCGAAACCCAGCAACGATATTTTCTCGCCCGATCCATGCTGCACCCGATAAGTCATCTGATGATTCTCTTTGTCGTCGTCAGCCATCAGCGGACTGCGTCTATTGCCAGCCAGCACACTCAGCGGCTCCATGGCCATCATGGCCAAAGCCGTCCCGGCTCCCATTCCCAACCTTTGCAGAAACAGTCGCCGATCCATGTTGGTATTCTCCTTTTTCATCCGAAATAAGCTTTAGTCGTTCTACTTCATTTGACGACGGACGACCCTCAACGTTTAATCGAAAACGGAAGGATTATCGTGCAAAATCCCATTTATACAAAATGAGTTTACAAAGTCGTCGAGTTTGTATCACAAAGTCGACGAGTTTGTCCGACAAAGTCGACGACTTTGTAAATCGGTTTCATATCCCCCATTTTCTGAAGTCGCATCGCCAGCTTTCCGTTAAATATTGTCACTTTTTATAGCACGATGCCAATCGTTTACGAATTTTTGTGTATATTTGCCAACGTAAACGAAAAAATGACAGCGAAAATGGCAACAGACAAAACCGCTTACTGGCTCGACATAGCTGACTACGACCTCGACACCGCTGAGGCCATGCATCAGACGGGCCGCTGGCTCTACGTCGCCTTCATGTGCCATCAGGTCATCAAAAAGACGCTCACATGCTCACCCCACAGGCCTGCCGACAGATTATCGACGAAACAAAACAACTGCAGCAATGGATAAAAGGACACTTACCCGAGACGAGGCTCTCGAACTCGTCCGCCGATACAAGCGAGTCATAACTCCGCCCTTCGACGTGGAGCCGAAAGTGATGATGTTCGGTTCCTATAGTATTATATTGCACTTTTATCCAAACAGTTCCTCCATTGTAATCGGTATCGGAGATATTTCCGAATACAT